>NZ_JBFUJG010000002.1:0-208798 GCF_056401495.1 Mucilaginibacter sp. P4_E8 | reverse complement strand
GCTGTAGAAGCACTTACAAGGTTATTCCTAATGCCATAGCGCTTGCTTCTTCCCCCGGGATGCTGAATAATATTTACCGGGTAAGGTTGTCCGCTGTAATTTACAATGGTAGAGCTAAGTTTTAAAGGTGTTCGTCCTGTAGGCGCAACTCTCAGAATAGCGTAATCAAGCGATTCATCCCAGGCTTCGAGTTTTAAGGCCATCACCGTTGCACCAGAGGGCATATCTTCCGAATCGAAGTCTAATATTGCCTCTGTATTCCTCGCTTGTAATTTAAGGTCAGCCTCTGATGCCTTCTGTTCATTATCCTTCCTGGCGTTTATTACATGATGGTTGGTAATAATCAGTTCGTCCGCCAATACCCAACCTGTCCCTAAAAATATCATGTCATTTCCGTTCGATAAAGTGCGTGGTTGGCCGGCTGAATAACTTTTTACTTTTAGTTTTACAACAGAGGATGCTGCTTTTAAGCCCGCTTCCATAAAACCAAAGGTCACCATATCGTCCGAATGAATGATCTGCTCCTTAGTCTCTGGCAGTTCTGTAATATCTAATGTTGGCGCCCCGGAAGATCTTGTTGCGATTAAATCCAGTGTGATCCGGACAATCTTCTCATCTTTTGGCGATCCAAAAAGAAAAGGCAGTGCGTTTTGTAAATAAATCTGCAGCGGCACCTCGCCATTTGCAAGGCGCTCCGTTTGGTTCATGTTTTGGACATCAGACATCAATTGCCCTAAAGGGGTGGCTAAATAAGGCACAATACTCCTGTAACGGCTATCGATAAACTGCCAAAGAACCATTCGGTTAGCCATTGTGTCCATCCCCGAACTAAGAGCCGTTACCAACTCACCGATTTCCTGTTGTGTTAATAATGCCATCAGACCAAGGATTCAAATAATAAATTATCACCTTCATTTTCCCAATCAGCTCTGTACTCATCCAAGCCGCGCAAATTTTCAGTAAGTAACATATTGGATATATCATCAACTGCCGCTAATTCACGATATGAAAGTGTAGATGCGGTGACAGGATAATCATCTTTTAGCAAATAGGCGGCGAGTTCAAATATGAAGCTCACATCGCGCGATTCGTAGCCTTTAGACCTTCCGCACAGTGCATTTAGTTGCCCTAATAATTTTTTCCGTTTAGCTGCCTTACTTTGATATAAATTATCAATGAACAGGCGGTGGCATACTACATGAATGGCCGCGATGGGGTTAGATGCGTTTTTCAGGGCTTCCTGGGCTTGCGATAGCCGCTCGTCAGCAGATTCAGGATTTTTAGATATTAATGCCAACTGCGCCTCCAACCAAAAGAGCTCCGCCAATCGCCCCCTGTTTGCAGAACCCGAAACATTCTCTACACCATGTTCAAGCACAACCTTCGCCTTGCTTAAGTCACGCATCAATATGTAGGTTTTGGCTTCCAGGGCATAAAGCGGGCTTGCTTCTGAACGCTCTTGCCTTTCACTGAGCAGTTGCAGCGCCCCATTTATGTCCAATTCGGTTAACGCACGTTTCACCTTTCTGGTGATATTTCGTTCCCAGTCGAGAATGCTTGCCTTATTGAAAATATCCCTGGAAACTTCAAGGTTAAACCGGGATGCAAGCCAAACCTTCGCCTCGTCAGAATATTCATCCATGTTTTCTATAATAGATCGCTCTATGCCGGGCAGCCATCTGTTATCCAATAAACTATAATCGCCGTCGCCCAAAACTAGCCGGTGATAAATTTCTTCCTCGCGGGATATAAGACTATTGCCATGACTATAATACGTAATGGCTGCCTCGTTTATGCGTTTAACTTCGGCAAACTTATCCTGTTTAAGTAGCCTGATCATTGCTCTCCGGATTTCTGGCCGATATTCCAATATACCCGACTCACTGGTTCTAACCAGGGCATGCTCTCGTTTTAATTGTTCAAATAGATTGATAGCCTCTCCTATTGTCGTAATTTTCAGTCCGCAAATAGGTGCCAGTATGTATAAAACAATTTCAGGGCTAATTTTTCTGAGCACCATGCCTGGGTGGGCAAGTTTTCGAACATCTTCGTTATGAATATGATTTAGGATACGTTGATATAATTGGCCTTGTATCAGTTCTTCGTCTACCTGAAAAAACAACCACTTCGTTGTATTTAGGTCTTTTATTCCTTTCTTACCGATGTCATCGGCTCCTGCAGTTATCACGTTAGCGGCAAGCCGAAGAGATAATGGATTACCACCTATTTGTTTAGCCACAACAGTTGCAATATCGGGATTCTTAACACCAAGTCGATCGAGCAAAGAGACGCTATCTTCTAAACTTAGTTGTGCTAATTTCATCTCGTTGATTAGCCGCACTTCAATCCTCGAATCTGCTATCACAGAGCGGCCCGCAATAATTACCTTTAACGGCGGGTAAGTGTTATGGATAATTTCAAGCATTTTCCAAAAACTTGCCAGGCTTTCTCTGTCCCGATACTGCACTTCTTCAAAAGTATCAAAAACAAATATCACCGGCATGTCGTCGCGGTGATCTGTGATAACATGTAATAAATTAGCAAATTCGTAGTATAATTCTGAATCGGCATTATGGTACCGGTTGATTCTCTCAGACCTTGTGTCAGCAGTAGTCAATCTTGTATTTAAAGCAACTTTTTCACCCCTGAAATTTTTGACAAAGGTGTTGAAATTGTCGATTTCCTTCGCATATTGCGGCAATTGTAACTTTAGCTGTGCAGCGATCTCAATAAGAATAGTAAATGGCGTTTCTATCCGTAAGGTTGGCTGATCGAATGGAAGATATGCAAATGGCGGCCGGACACTTTTTTTTAATTGGGCGCAATCCCATAACAGGTGTCCGACAAGTGCTGATTTGCCAATGCCGCCAGGCCCATTGATAGCCAGTATTAGTTTCTTTTCTTTAAAAATCCAATTCAGTACTTTTTGTCCTACCTCAGCCAAACCCGAGCCCTTGCCTAACCCGATGTGGTTTTTCAATTCCGCCAATTCGTTTGCTCTTCCCGTAAAATTAGAAATCAGCAAATGCTCAAAATTAGAAAGAATACTTTTCTCCATTAATAAGATAGCGAGACGGTTCGCCGTTGGAAAATCTTTATTTGGGCCTTCAAACCAGGATGCTAACTGGGAAAGATTAGTCAGGTCTTTAAACCCCATTTTATCGGGATCCCCAACTATCTGTGAGGTTAAATAATCTTCCCACATTTTTTGCAGTTCTGTCACCGGATGGTTTGGATTAGCTTTTAAGGCAATTTGCATGTTCTGCCACGACTGAAGTTCCTGCAGGGCCTTCTGCCTCACACTTAATTTAAGCGTAAAAAGCCCTTCGGCCAATCCGCCTGCTAAATTTATGATATGGTCATATAATAACACACGCGGTTCGGTATGCCGATACTTTGGCTCTAATGGCGACAATGATTCGGGTACAAAACAATGGAGTACCGCGCATGCCTTAAGATAAGAATCCAATTGCTCTTGTTTAAACGTATTCTCCGTGGCTGGTTTCTCGTTTAACTTAAGCGTATATTTTTCAAGTAATTGTGACGTAATATCGTTCATAAGCTTAATAGTTAAACGATCTCCTTCAATTTTTCTAATCTGTTTCGTAATTCCGGTAGTCCTCCGGCACCGCTGGGAAGTTCTGATAACATGGCGGTCAACATCCTCTCGAAATCCACGGTCCCCTGAGCAGCAAGCATCAAATTTAACTCATTTACCGCGTGGAGCAAGCAGCGAAGTCGCTGGTTTAGCTCAAACATTTTATCGGCCCCGGCTGGCAGGCCACCTAAAATTTCCGTTAGTATGTTTTCGAGATTGACCGGCCGCAATGCCCTTTTTAAAATTTCGTCTACTGTACATTGGATATCGGCAGTTGTACAGAGCGATACATTTTCAAACGAAACTTTTCCCGGATCAACGGTGAGCAAACCCGCATCGAAGCCGATGAGTATAAGACGGCATTTTTGGGCAAAGGCACCTGTTGTAACCCGGTCAGAAAGTTCTATCAAAAAGCTTTTGGTATCAGGTCGTAAAAATTGCCCTTGAAAATTATCAAGCACGAACCAATGTTGTGCCGGGATTTGTACAGCCTGATTTAATACCCAAACAGCCAGTTGCCTGGCATAAAGCTTCATATTTGTTTCAGCACCGGGCATCGAATCAATAGGCCTTCCCATTGAATAAACAAGGTCTTTGGCTAACTCCTGCGGACCAATTTCCATGCCCAATTCGGGATCAAACACTATCCTGTAAGGTACTATAGCATTTCTGGTGTTGGAGAAATGGTCGATATAATTCGTAGAATAGGATTTGCCCATTTTAGGCCCACCGTTCACGATCAATATCGGCTGAACATTTGCGGTCGGGGCAGCTAATAAAACAAGGGCCGAGCGGAGGTTGCGCCTGTTTACAAAAAGGGTATTGTTATTAATTACCGTAAGCTGTAGCGGGTCGGCAGATGGTGGCGGAGGTGTTTTTGACCGTTCCCAAATCTCCTTGATTTTGCTATTGGTTACAGTCAACTGAAAAATATCGAGCAGCCGGCTCATCCAGGTAGGATTATGGTTCCAGCCATCAATTATGCATAGTCGCACAGCTTCCCTGGCCAATTCAATTGGACTGTCGCCGGTAAGCTCCGCGGCAAATGAAGTTGCATTAAACGGTGTAACTAATGACAACCTTGGGCTTCCGGCCTGAGCTACCTGAACGGTGAGCATCTCAATAACGTAGTTTTTATCTTCTTCTGTAAGCATATTTATTATTCTTCGTACCATTCCTGCCACGAAACTCTTATCATGCCTTCCGGGGTTGGCGCACCTTCCGGGGCTATTATTGGTGTTACTGATATTTTTTTGCTTATTTCCCTGGTGAGATTGTCCCAGTCAAACATAAACACCTCGTTATAGTAGGCAGCTATCTCTTCGGAATAAAATACAAGGCTGGTATCGCGATTATACTGCGTGCCATCAGATGACCAGTTGTTGCTGCCCACAACCGCTATTTTATGATCGATCAATACCCCTTTGTTATGTAGTTTACTGCTTTGCTGCCTAAACATCTCCTTTTTCCAATTGCGTGTACCGATGAGTATATCAGAGTGTTTCGAATCCTGGCTTGGCCCGACAATGATTCTTACATCCAAACCCGAGTCCATTTTCTTGGCAAGGGCATCGATTATATTATTAAATGTAGCTGCAGATGGCTGCCTGATATAAGAAAACTGGAGGTAGATAGCTTTTTCCGCAGCTTCGATGAGTCTTAATACCTCTACTGCGTAATTATCAGGGCTCATTAATGGCTTTACTTTTACAGCACCCGTAAAGGTTTTTGCACTAAAAGGGTGTGGCTGTAACGGCGTTACTTCTTGCAACAAAGTCTCAGGAATAAAAAGATCCGGCATAACCTGCTCAAATTCAGGTGTAGCGACGGTACGGGCTTGTTCCATATCATACAGTATAAATTTTTCATACATCTGTGCAAGATTTGTATCGTTGATAACAACATGCCATTCCCGATTGCCTAATTTATAAAGATCTTGTGCACTGCCATTAGGGATCAAAGGCTGACTATTAGGACTCCAGTTTCCGCTGGAAAGCCAAAAAGCGGTTGAGTCCCTCACGGCCACTTTAGTATGATATGAGTTATTGAATATGCGGTTTGGTCCAGCAACTGATGCCTTCACAAAAGTTAGTTTGTCGCCAAAGCTTTGTGTTAACATGGCTTCTACACCCTTATCATTTTTATCGACTTGAAGTATTATATTGATCGAAACGTCTCCTCGTCTGCCAATTTGATTAACGGTATCCTTTATATGGTCTGCATAAAACTCATACATGGCAACTGTAAGTGTGTGTTGCGTAGCTTCCATAAAACTTTTTAACGTAGGCCAGCCGGCATCGGGGCCAACATGGCAATTGATATCAGCGACCTCCATCTCTACCAGTGCTACCCGGGAAGGATCGGGTGCCCGGTAATGGATATTTGGGGCGGCTTCTATATTAATGCCCTTCCAAGCCGATAGCGGAAGCACGTCAAAAATCAACTCCACGGGCGAGGCCAATGCAGTTTCAACAGGATAGCCGCCCAAATGCTCCGGATATGTTCCGTCAACAGGGCCTGGCTTCAAAACTAAAACGATGACAGGCAGATCTTCCTCAGTGGCACTAAAGCCCGGATGAACTGCTTTTACATTTGGCAAAGCGTATAGCTCTTCCTCATGATCTTCGATAACGCTGATGACCGGGCTAAATAAATTGATAGTATTCTCTTTGGTTGCCATACTTTTATGATGCTAATTGATTGTTTTCCAATTTTCGAGGTTCGCGAACACCTGAGATGATATGCGGGTGCCGGAGTTGGCCGTATTCCCGCCATAGGTATGTATCGCAACGGCCTTTCGCTCATTACCGCTTAAAATGTAAACCGGCCCTCCGCTTTGTCCTCCTGCGGTATCGGCTGCGTAGTAAACCTTGTCCGAGCTAACCGTACCTATTTTGCGGTAATCATACCATAATGTACCTGGGGGTTTATCACCCGCGTAGCCCTCAATATTGGCAACAGCCTGTAAAAGTTCCTCATCCGAATAAACTCCGTACCACATAAAGCCAAGGTCTTGTTCAAAAGCCGCAGGTAAAACGATGGCTCCATAATCGTAGTTCTCCAACCCATTTTCTCCCCAGCCCTTTACAGACCAGAACTGGGTCGATGTGACACCTCCAAAAGGGAGTGTATTGCCGTTACGACCTGGCATTACCTGTATTTTTTTTACCCATCCGTCACGGCCGGAGACGCCACTGTTTTTGATGTACACACAATGTCCCGCTGTTGCTAAGGTTGTTGGGCTTATAAACCAGCCTGTGCCGATCCATTGGGTATTATCAGCAGCCGTGATCAGCAGGGATGCGATCACCCGAAAAGGATATTTTTGGGTGTCAGCAATTTGAACACGCTCATCTGTGCCAATAACAGTTTCCCGAATAGGAGTTTGCCCAAATGAAGCTTTACCAATATCGGAAAGACCTTCCAGGTTGGGAACTTTATAGCTAACCTCCCCTTCCATAAGACTTTCGGCAATAATTTTAGGAATAAACTCAAACTGTGCGCCTTCTTCAATAGGCCATACTTCTCCATAACCCGCAGAGCCCTGCGATTCCATAGGAATAATTGTGCTTTCGGTAGGAAGTATATTAGTGATGGCGGAGTGCAACCCATCTGGAAGAATAACATTGCTCATAAACCTGTATTTAAAAATCCAAAAAATAAAGATGAATGCGGAGTGCTTATTTATCTAAAGGCACGGTCGCACTTGCAAAACTGAAAATAATGAGTATGATAGAAGCTGCGGCCGAGTCGTAAATATCTTTAGCTATTGTTGCAGACAGGGTTTCGCCGGTGGTTACGTAAGCCCAAACAATAAACGCAATTGTCGACAAAATAAGGTGGTTACGTTTGGGCTTGTTTTCATCTGCAACCATGTTTAAATAAAGTGGTGTCAGAATTAAACCCACTGCAAATACAATCCAGGAAAAAATGTCTTGCAACTGATCACTTTTAATTGCGTGTACAAGTCCAAACATTGTGAGGTAACCCGCAATAACTTCGCTTGGGATTAACCTGGAAACTTTGTTCAAATAGTCGGTGAAATTGTTGTTAGGCTGCGCTGCAGGATCGGCGGGTGCTAACTCGGGTCTTGACCCATTATTTAAAGTTTTGGTTGGTTCATAGTAAAGTCTGCCCATTGTGATAAGATTAAGATAACTGTTAGGTTCAGAACAAAAGTATCTTATGGTATAAATATACTAATTGGTATCAATATAAAAAATATTTGATTCATATTCAGGCTTATAGCATTCTATTTTATAACCAAACTTCCAAATTATATGCCTGCCGCAGTTGAAAATTTACAAAATAAAGTGAGGGAAAGTGCAATGGCGAAAAGTCCTTGTGATTAAGTGTTGCACTCCGAGTCGGACGAACTCTTGCTAACTGCAAAAAGACAGCAGTTCAAGTCCTCCGACAAGTCTTCAACCTTTGTCAAATTCTCCATTATTTAATGATGATGACACTTTTAAATATTCATATTGTCAAGGGCTTTAAGGTTCAACCTGCGGTGCTTTTGCATCAAGAAAGAAAGCATATACCAATAGGCATTTGTTTTTCACCGGCGCAAGAAATTGCGCTTTAGTTAGCATTTAGAATACAGGCTTGTCAATGGTCACATCTTTTATTTTCCAGGCGGTTCTTAATTGCTGTTGTACTTTGTTCAAAGCTAAGTTATCACCTGTGTTTTTATAAGCCAGCTTAAGCCCGGTTAATGCCCAGCCATTATTAGGATGAACAATCAAATCTTTATTTAACACGGTAATTGCTTCGCTGTACCTGCCTGCTTTTAATAATAGTTCTCCCAAATATTGCCTTGCAGGTATAGGCCAGTCACGAGGCTCATTATAGATGAGTTTGTCTTCGGCAGTTACAGCCTTTTTTAAAATATCAGCAGCGGCATGATAGCGTTTTTGTTTCCCGGCAATAACGCCCTGCAGGATAAGCCGGGCCACCTCTGAGGCTTCATAAGCCGAACTGAAATTATCAATAGGCGCCCGTAAAGAGGCGTCGTGCATTTTAGCATTTAGTAGTTGCAACTCCTGTTCAGCCTTGACGGGGTTGTTTTTGCCACACCAGGCTAAGCCTTTTGAAAAATGCAGTAGGATGGAGGCATACGCAACGGTATCGATCGGTTTGATTTTCAGGATTTCATCCCATTTTCCAAAACGAACTGATGTTAGTACGGGCTGCATATAAACGTATTGGAAAAAATTGCCGTCTCCGCCTTGGAAAGATAAATAAGCCGAAGGTATGATCGCTTTAAGGGAATCGGAAGCATTGATAGCTGTTTTATAATTACCACCCATTTGCGCGCAGTTGATTTTTAAATGCATGTTGTGGATCTGATATAATACAGCGCCGTTTACTACGGGGGCATATTGTTTCAGATAAAGATCATACCCCCTGATCGCTGCGTCATTATCCTTTATTCCCCGCTGATAATCACCCGTGCGGATATAGATGTGTGAGGGCATGTGGGTGATATGCGATACCAGCGGCATCAGTGTATCCAGCAGATGGGCGCTGTTTAAAGCCATTTGCGGCGTACCAGAGGCCTCCATGGTATGAATATAATAATGATTTGCGCCGGGATGTTTTGGATTAATAGCGAGTGCATGTTCTAACAAGGAGCGTATCTGGGGCGTCCATGGTTTGGGTATAAAATCATGTGCGTACAGATCCCACGGGTGTAGTAATAGCAAGGCATCGGCATAAAGCGTTACTACATCAGCATTTTTGGGGTATTTAGCATATACCAGTTGCATGGCCTTAGCATAGTTAATTCTCAACTGCTTTACGCTGATGGTACTGTCCTTATTGTAGCGCTCCTGCATCGCTGTAATGAGTTCCTTTTCCAGCGGAGAAGAAGTAGGGCGGAGGGTATTAGCTTCCGCTGATGCTTCATAAGCACCGGTGGGAGGAGTATAGCCATTGGGATAATTAATAGTTGGACCCATAGCCAGCGATTTGCCATACCATGCCATTGCACACTGAGGGTCAAATTGGGTTGCTTTGGTAAATGATGCAATTGCCTCTATCGAATGAAAAGCATAATACAAGCTTATTCCCTGGTTAAAATAAAACTGGGCACTGTCAGACGCTGTCGTAATTTTCCATTTGTAGTTACCCCAGCCTTTTAATGCCGGAATAGCTAAATTGGAGTCGGCAGCGTTATAAGCTGAACCACATACGGCAACACGCCCGCCAGAACCTTTAAACCAGAGCTGTTTTGATGACGCAACTTTCTTCTGATAACTGGAATAAAAAGATTGTGCAACAAAAAAAACTGCAACTAATGCAAAGCTTATAATGATGGTATATTTTAATTTCATTTGAATTGTTTTTGAAGGATTTATAATGATTCAGCTTTAGATCTTACATAAGACAAAACCCCTCTATACCTGATTATAAAGAGGGTTTAAACTCCTACGGTAAAGTTGGGTACTACCTAACTTTACCTGTGCTCAGAGCGGGGTGCAATTTTTCTCATACATAGCTGTTACAGCTATTTAATTTGTGTTTTGAAAAAGACGCACGAAAGACGCCACCTGATTTATAATGAATTTAAAAACTAAATTTTAGCATTATTAAATGCTTCATTTCCTGCACTATAATTGCTACATTATGCTCGAAAACAATTGCATTCACATATCAGTACAAAGATAAAACTATTATCTAATCGGAGAATAAAATGCATACTACCCCTCAGTAAGATAATTGTCTTAGGAGAGTTTATTCTTTAAAGATTTCATGTCCACGGAACAGTATGATGGGCTGAGTGAGCCAGAAAAAGCAAATGCCATTATGCGGGGTAATTTCCTGGCTGACAGGAAGGAAAACGGCCTCATTGCACAGCTGTACAGCATCGGCAACTTTATGCTGAGGTCACCTATGATCTCCTTGCGAATAAGATCCTGCGCTACCGGGTGTTCAAAGGTACACAGCAACTGGCGCCCTATCTCGCGCATATTCGTTTTAATCCACATTAGTGGATAAGTAAGCCCGCAATAGCATACTAACCGGCTGCCCGGCAGCGTTAAATCTATACTGCTATTTTTACGGCCTGTTTTGTCTTTTACCTTAACCCACAACTTATGGAAACAATACTCATACAGGAAAGCGATGACGCGATATTGGATATCGTCAGTACCGCATTGGAAATGGAAGGCTATCATGTTTGCAACCTCAGCGATCAGCATGAAAATGCACTGGAAATGGTCAGGCGCCACCGGCCCGGGCTCGTATTACTGGATTGCTGGCTGCTCAATCATTCAGGCCAACTTTGCCACTGGATCAAATCACATTTCCCCCGGCTGCCTTTGGTCGCCTTCAGTTCTGATCCCCGCATCGCGGAAGATTATCGTGCGCTCGCTTTTGACGATTATCTGAAAAAACCTTTTAACCTGGAGGAGCTGTATGCGGTAGTGAAAAAGTTTGTCCCGCCAGTCCGAAAGCGCCGGCACAAAGCGGCACGGCTGAGCTGTTAAGTAAATTTTTCTATTCGGACCTAAAAGCCTCACCAGCTTAAGCAAAGCGCGAACAAAAAGCGGCAAGCTGTGTTAATCTTTTATGAGAAATCCATTTAAAAAAGATAACCACATAGCACTGATCGGTGCTATCGTTATAAGCACGGTGGCTGCCGGCGCTATCGCTTTTCTGTTCCTGACCGAAATAGGAAATGACACCCGAAAAAGTCTGAAAAAGAAAGTCAAGTCCTTCGCCAAAGATGCCGCAGCGGATGTCATCAGCAAAAAAAACAAAATCAAAAAGAAAGTGGTTAATGCTGCGGCTAATCACGTCGTAAAATAAAATGGCCGGCTAACTGGGAAACTCACACGAAATTGCTCCCTTACCTTAGTTTAAGTCAGAAGCTTTGAGTCGAAAGTCTTTGGACTTTTTTGTTTTTATTTACTTCGAAAATTGTAAATCTGTAATTATTTAAGTCCGGATAACACATCCGGACTAACCCGGGGACGCATTTTTAGACAAAAGTGCTACCTGCCCAGCTATAAAAATGCGTTCCGTATCTCACCCCGGAACGCACCACATAAGTGTTTCAACTAAACCTCAGATCGCACGTTTATGGATCTAAGTTCTTTGTGAGGGACTGCTAAATTATTCATTTCTCAAACTCTTCACCGGGTTTGCTATTGCTGCTTTTATTGCCTGGAAACTGATTGTTGCAAGTGCAATAATTATTGCAGCAAGTCCGCCTGCAGCAAATAACCACCAACTGATGTTGATGCGATAAACATAAGCTTGCAACCATTGGTGCATGTAATACCATGCAATGGGTGTAGCAATAGCAAAGGCAATTGCAATGAGTATGATAAATTCTTTTGAAAACAAATAAACGATATTGCCTGCAGTAGCACCAAGTACTTTACGAATACCAACCTCTTTTATTCGCTGCACTGCCATAAATGAGGCTAAACCATACAACCCCAGACAGCTCAGGGATATCGCGATCGCGGCAAAAATTTTGTACAGCTGCGATAACTGATTTTCCTGTTTGTAAAAACTTCCGATCTTCTCATCCAAAAACTTGTATTCATAAACAAAATCGGGGAATGTTTTGTCAAATATTTCTTTAACAGCCTGTATGGTAGAAGACATGTTTGTGGTGGCGAGTTTTATCCCGACCTGGTTGTACATGGCAACGTCGGTGGTGATGAGCAATGGTGCAAGATCATTGCGGAAAGACCGGTTATTAAAATCCTTCAATACACCAACAACGGTTCCTTTGATCTGATCATGCCAGGTGGTCATGGGCTTGTTCAATATGTCTTCAGGATTTTTTAATCCCAAACTTTTCACCAGAGATTCGTTCACTAAGAATTCTTTTGTAGTATCAGATGGCAGCAAATTTCTTCCCGCTATCAGCGGTAATTTATAAGCGGCCACATATTCATTGTCGGCGAATTTGGTAATAACCTGGAAGTCCGTTTGTTTTACAGCATGGTTATATTTGATGATGCTCCACAGATCAGTGCCATTTTCAACCGGGGTGTTGGAACTGTATGTTACCGCCTGCACACCGTTTACGGACATTAGCTGTTTCCTTAAATAACCCAGCCTGCTGATACGGAGACTATCCACACGGAAAGGAACATTGATGATGGCATCTTTATCAAAGCCCAGTGGTTGGTTCATAAAGTAATCCATTTGCTTTACAATGATGAGCGTCCCGATGATGAGTGCCTGTGCAATGATGAATTGAAACACAACCAAGCCCCGCCTTAATGAAATTCCCTGTGCATTATTTGATGTGAGTTTACGCTGCAAAGCATTAACAGGATTGAAACGTGATAAAATAATAGCAGGATAAAAACCGGCGAGCGCGGTTACAACAATTGCTACGATCAAAAGAAATAAAATAATTGCAGGGTTGTTCAGTATGTTAAATGAAAGTGAAAGTTCTAAAAGTTTACTTATATAAGGCAATGCAAGCATTGTAATAGCCGCTGCGAGGATTACAGCACTTGTAACTATCAAAAATGTTTCAACGATGAACTGGATTTGCAATTGAGATTCATTACTCCCCAAAACTTTTCTTACGCCAACCTCCTTTGCGCGATTAACAGCTTGTGCGGTGGAGAGGTTAATAAAGTTTACGCAGGCTATTAACAGGATGAATCCTGCAATAAGCCACAATACATTGAGCAGTTGATGACTGATGGTTTTGTTACTGTAATTGCCAACCTGGGTGTCATAATGTACCGCGTTTAATGRCTGTATAATATGACTATCGTTATTGTGCGCAGATTCCACCTTGTGAGAGTAAGCTCTTAATTGCTGATTAAAATTGTCGGCAGAAGTGTTTGTCGGCAGCAAAATATAGCAACCAAAACCAGCTACATTTCCATCCCAATCGGTGGATTTTGCCAAATAATCCCCGGTAAAACCTGTTCCATAAGCTACAACAACTTTTAGCTGAAAGTCTGTATTTGCTGGTATGGTTGCAAGAATGCCCGAAACTTTCAATATATCGGTGCCGTGCTCGAATATATAGCCGCCCATTTCCAGTTTAATGGTTTTGCCCATTGCTGTTTTCCAGTCGCCAAAATATTTTTCCGCGACCTCTTTGGTGAGCAATACGTTGTTCGGATCTTTTAATGATTCATACGAGCCTGCAAGCAGCGGAAAATCAAATATTTTAAAGAATGAAGGTCCCATATAAAATACCCCCCGCTGCTCTTTAAATGTTTTTTCCGTATTCCCATTCTTATCAACGATCAGCAACTGATCATCATGGCTGACAAAAATCGGAGCTACCTGTTCTATTTGCGAGAAAGACGTTTTCAGTCCTGCAGGCATTGGAAAAGGGACGGCCGTCTTGTAAAAAATATTTCCTGATTCTGCGTAATGAAACTCGGTTAACACACGATAGGTGCGATCTTTCTTTGAGTGAAAACTATCGAAGCTTGTTTGAAATTGTATAATGATAAAGATCACCATGCAAACGGCAATGCCAACAGCCAGGCCAGTAACATTAATAGCGGCATAACTTTTATTGYGCGTGAGGCTGCGCCATGCTATTTTCAAATAATTTTTAAACATATAATTGCGGTTTAATTTGTCATGATCCCACTTAGGAGGGCTTTCACGATTCAAAATTACCGGCGCAAATTGGGAGTGGCTTCCCAAATTATAAGATGGGTACTCTTTTTTCAGGGCATTTTTATATTCTACCGGGCTTTTCCCGGTCATTTGCCTGAAAGTGCGATTAAAGGTGCTTTGGGAGTTAAACCCCGATTCATATCCAATACCCAGCAGTGTAATGTGATCATAAGCATGGTCCTGCATTTTCTGAACAACATCCGCAACGCGATATTCATTGATGAAATCATTGAAGCTTTTTTTGAGCGCTGTATTGATGATCCGGGATAATTCATGGGTAGTCAGTACAAGCTTTTCGGCCAGCGAGCTTAAGGTTAGTTCCGGATCCTGATAATACAGGTTGGCTTTCACGGTCTTTTTCAGCCAGATCCCTCTTTGCTTCAGTTCCGCCGGGAGCATTGGTTTTTGAAACGAAGCCGCTTCGGCCGCCACGCTAAACTCCGGCCTTAAGTATACCACAATTGCAATCCGGGTGAAGATGGCTGCTAAGAGGAGGTATAAAGGATAATAAGCATATATACTTAATTGATTATGGTAATAAAAATAATCTACGGCGGTATAAGGTACCCACAATAGCCATAACAGGCCGAAACCTGTAAGTAAGCGATGCAGCCATCGCAATTTGTACCGGTACCGATCACTCACATTATTAAATTTTAGCTGTTGATAATAGCTTTCTATGAGCTTATGGCACCCGTATAGGTAGGTAATGACCGAAATAAAAGCCAGGGATTGCAATGCCGGATTCAACTGCTGAAAGATCAGCGTATCATAAGTAGCCGCGCCAGTCTTTATACTCTCTTTAACCTCCAATAAAAATACGCCTTGCTCCAGCAATAAGGGGCTGAAATTCAGCAGATCTTTCCAACGGAGTTGATATGCGGGCCGGGTTATTTTAAGCACATAAAAATAGATCAGGGGGCCAAGTGTCAGCAAAAAACGTAGCGATAGCCAGCTCCAGCGAGGAAAGTAAGTGCCCAGCCGGATGTCGATGCCCAATACCCAGGCCATCCACAAAACAATGGTCGCCAGGGCCAGGCCAAGAAAACGGTTTGCTGCCCGATTGGTCCTTTTGGTGAACAATAACAACAGGGCAAAAGTAAGCCCGATAAATATCGTTCCAAGGAAGAACAGGTCATATAGATTGATATGGAATGTATATGGATTCAAGTGAACTAAATGCCTCAATCGCTGTTCCAAATATATAAAACATTAATATATAGTGCGTTAATGCATTGATTAAATAAATGATGTACCAAAACCGAACGAAGTATGTTCGGTTTTGAAATAGCATTTTGGATCTAACAAAAATACTATGCTTCTCAAATCAGCACGTAAGCGGTTCGGGTTTGGTCCGAAGACTTGAGACTATTGGCAGCTAATTATTCTGCCAATCTCAAAAACTCAACCGGCACTGCCTCAGTAAGCCAAACCTTGTTTTCAGATAGGTAAAATACATATCCATTTTTATACATTTCGCCGGCAAAAACATTAAAAACTGCCGGCTTGCCGTGCCTGCCTCCTACTTGTATTGCAGTTTCAATATCCCGGCTTAAGTGCACATGTTGGCGGCTGCGTTTTTCGAGACCACTTTGCTGAATAGGGGCCACCGATTTTTCACCTGTTCCGTGATAAAGTATTTCTGGCGGCATTTGTGCCTGGTAACCTAACTCAACATCAACCGAGTGCCCCTGACTGGCGCGGATCTTCTGTCGGTTTTCATCAAAGGCAAAACGTTTTTTACTATTGGATTCAACTACGTAGTTTAGTAGCTCTGAGTCTAAATTATGGCCATGCGCATTAGTCTGTTTTAATAGTTCATCAACATTTACCCAGCCTTGCCCGTCCAGTTCAATACCAATCAGTTGCGGCTGGTGCCTTAGCACCAGACTTAAAAATTTGCTGATGCTTGTTATATCTTTTCCTTTCATTGTTTCATTTATAATTGGCGTAATGCCAGGTGGCATTATACTACCCCTGTCGTAATTCTCTATGGTTTTAGTCAACTGGGCTTTTATCTGCTTTACCAGTACCCTTGGCCCCAGCACTCGCATTTTAGCGCCAAAACCCAATAATTCCCGTTCCAGCTCGAAATTTAATATCACCCTGATACTGAATATCTTTCCTGTTTCATCATCGCTCAACAACTTTTGAGTATGGTGTAAAGGCTTGGTGATTACATAAGGCGCATTAGCGGCATCTATCCAAAATACCACTTCACAATCGCGCTGACCGGGAGATTTTGTTACCCCAATGCAATCGTTATAATACGCTGCCAGGTCGAGTGTTCTGTTCTCCCTGTAAGGCTCTTCATGTTCTTCTACCGTTTGTATCCTGTCTAAAGCCAAATTCATAATATGGGCATTCCGTTTGTGCTGCATCCCTAATACAAACCAGCGATTGCGATACTCCTTCAATAGGTATCCGCTAAAGCAAAAGGTACTGGCTTCCCTGGCTTTGAATGATTGATAGGTAATACAGATCGTTTTCTTAGCTACAATAGCCTTGCGGATCACCTCAATCCATTCCAAACCTTTCAGATTGTCGTTCTTTTCAAAGTCAATTACAGGTGCACTTTGTGTTTTCTGCGAATAGATCTTGTCTTCAAGTTTACTCACCATCTCGTTTAAGTCGGTAAAGTGGTTAAAGCCTTTAAACTGTTTTAACAAGCCCGATACTTCGCTCAGCACCTGCATATCCTGCTGGTTCAGCGGACTATTTGTAATACTGTAATTCTTATCGCTATAGGTATAATACTTCTTATCAACCACTACAATCGGTGCTTCGTAGCCCAGCTTATTGCTGCGCATCATCTCCATATCGGCCTGAATGGTGCGCCTGCTCACGCCGGTATCAATGCCCTGATATTCGTAAAGGGCATCGCTGCAGGCGTCGATCAGATCATCCAGCGTCCATTTCTTAAAGCGGTTTTGCAGGCATTGGTCAATAGTGCGGTAGCGGATTAGGGCATTGCGGTTAACAGGCATACTTTAATTTCGGGTTTCGGATGTTCGATTTCGGAATTATTTTTTGATGAATTTATTAAATTATTTTTCACTGCGCAAATAGATTGCGCAGGTGCTATATTTCTTTGTATCATGAAAAGGGAATTAAATGCTAATAACCTCCCCCTTCAGGGGGCCGGGGGGCAAAAAGAAAAAATCAGCAATAACGAATTAAAAGCTTTGGGTATTAATGATGTGGAAGTATTGGTAAACTTTAGTCGCGTGGCTAATGGTTTACTAAAACACGGTGTAATGGCCAAGCCCGAAATACTGATCATTATAGAAGCCCTAATTGACGACCCCATGCCTTATGCCTTAAAGAAAGGCGGAAAGTTCAAGAACCTGGCCGAAGATGTGATTGCCATGCGTAAAGAGGGTAAGTTTATAAAACAACAACGCAGCGCGTTTAAACTGAAGGAAGAAATAGCCGATTTCCCGGTGTGGGGATTGGAGCATATTGAAATGGGTGCCTTAGCACAGATGAAAACAGCGGTACAATTGCCTATAGCGGTTGCCGGCGCGCTTATGCCCGATGCCCACCAGGGTTATGGTTTACCTATCGGCGGAGTGCTGGCTACTACAGCCAATACCATTATTCCGTTTGCGGTTGGGGTGGATATTGCCTGCCGTATGTGTTTAAGCATTTTCGATTTGCCGGCCGAAGCTATTGATACCGAAACCGACAAGTTAAAGAATATATTGGTTGATAACACCTATTTTGGTATGGGTTGCACCACTAAATCGTATTTCGACAGCTCGTTGTTTGATAGCAAAACGTGGAACGAAACTAAGGTGATCCGCAGCTTGAAGGATAAAGCCTATGCGCAGTTAGGTACCAGCGGAACTGGCAACCACTTTGTGGAATGGGGCGAGTTGACTATTGCCGATGGTGCTTTGGCTGATATCCCGGCGGGTAAATATTTGGCTTTGCTATCGCACTCAGGCTCACGTGGCTTTGGCGGTACGGTGGCTGATCATTATAGCCGTATTGCTATGACCAAAACCAAACTCCCTGCCGAAGCCAAACATTTGGCCTGGCTTGATCTGGATAAGGACGAAGGACAGGAATACTGGATTGCCATGAACCTGGCCGGCGAATACGCCAGCGCCAATCACCACGAGATCCACAACAAAATTGCCCGTGCTTTAGGGGTTAAGCCTATCACGATGATTGAGAACCACCATAACTTTGCCTGGAAAGAGCAACTGGCCGACGGTACCGAAGTAATGGTGCACCGTAAAGGTGCCACCCCGGCGGGCGAAGGGGTGTTGGGAATTATCCCCGGCAGCATGAGCACACCCGGGTTTGTAGTACGTGGTAAGGGTGATGCAGCAAGCATCAATTCTGCCAGTCACGGTGCAGGCCGCTTAATGAGCCGGAGCGCCGCCTTTAAAACGCTGGATAAGGAATTGATTGCCGCTAACCTGATTGACAAACGCATTACCCTGATGGGCAGCGATATGGACGAAGCGCCAATGGCCTACAAGGATATCCATACCGTAATGGCCGCACAGAACGATTTGGTGGAAGTGTTGGCTAAGTTTGAACCACGCATAGTACGGATGGCGGATGCGAGGGAGAAGCCGGAGGATTAGCCCCCCGGCCCCCTAAAGGGGAGGGGTTAGTTTGTGGTGTGGTGATAATATCGACCAYGGACTAACCTCATAGTGTTCATATGTACACCTATGAACACCGTGAACACTAATGAACGCTTGATAATCAGGTATTTGAATTTTTAGCCTTAAACAAAACACTGTTTGAGGGTAGTAAGGATGACAGATACTAAGGAAAGGTCGGAGGATTGATTTCCCCCGGCTTCTTAACCACTGTGTCATTGCGAGCGATAGCGTGGCAATCTCCGGCAGACAGGGCGGATATCCTGTCCTATAAACCACAAGCGAGGGACGCTTGCGGTAGCGGGAGAAATAATATTTCATTACTTTAACATCAGATCATGCAGATATCTAAACCAGAAGATTTTATACAATTACTCGAAGTGTTTCGACGGGGGCTGATACTTGGATTGATCGACAAGCGAGATGTTGTTTCCTGGGCCGATAACATCATTATAAATACAGAAGAACCCGACTATTTTTTTATCGAATTATCGCTTTGCAATAATTTAAACAACATTGTGGAGTTGCTTGGCCAACACCTGCCAGAAAATTATAATCCTATTTGTGAAAGGGTATTGATGGCGCTTCTTTATAAAAAACTCATTGATGACGATGATGAGATGACGGTAGAGGCAGCGGCGAAATTTCTAAGCAAAATTGAAACATTTAATATACTTACAACTTTTGAATCGAATAATATATACGCGTTTGATGATTATGAGATATATTATCTGCCCGACTTAACCCAACTGCAGGTAGATCTTATTCACTTTCTCGCTGTTTACGAAGCGTTTGATCTTAAAAATTACGAGGAGTGGCCTCAAATAAATACCGAGGTTGAAAAAACTTTAAAAGAAGAAGAAGCTCAGGCCCATATTATTAATGAAGGCTTGAGTGCAGCCTGGCAAAAAAAGGGAAAAAAACGAAGGCTGACGCGAAAACTTAGGMTTATTTTAACAGTGCTGATCGTTTTGGGTATTACGTTATTAGTTTGTATGTCACTCGCCACGACTTCATCCACATCCTATTTTTCACTTTATTTTTTAGGATTTTATTTTATGGTTAGATGGGGTTATAGTTTGTGGATAGAGAGAAAGGGATGATTTTGTTGTGCGGTGATAATAGTGCCACAACGCATACCGCCAAACTGACCACAAGCGGGACGCTTGCGGTAGGGGGGAAGGTTTGCACTAACTTGAGAAATGATGTACTTATACAGATTGCTTGCCCATAATTTTAATGTATTTCCGAATTTTACATAGCTATATTAACAGGTTAATGACATTTTTTTAAATAATTTGCTTACATTGATGTAAAACAATTTCTTTTGTAATATGTAAACATATTGATAGTGTATAAGTTAATTGCAAAATGTTATGAACTTACATACAAATAATAGCAAACAACCAAGATCCTTTTCTTTGCTTATGCAATATGAATCACAGGACATCGCTGAAAGCTTGGAAAAAAAAATCATTGTTATTAATCAAACTGAAGCCGAATTTAGTTTATTAATGATCGAGAGTCTTAAAGAAAAGTTCGGAAACGACATTGTTGTTTTAACACAAGATCAAGCGGTTGCCGAAGGGGTTTTTGATTCTAATTCTGATAGCGAAATATTTAAAATTTCTTCTCGCCGTCCATTTAAAGAATATAAATATACATTGTCAGGTAAAGAAAAAAGAAGGGAGAGGCGCCTCAAAGAACGCTCAAATTACCAACTTCAAAGAATATAATAAGTGTAAACAACTAACCTTCATTATATTCTCTTTTTGGCAATTCGTGTTTGGAAACTTTAGTAATTACAGTAAGACTTGGTTTTTTATCACCGGTTGTGTGTTTTGCCAATCCCATTTTTAAAAGATATTCAATCTCTCTTAGCTCATTTTCGGTAGTAAAATCAAAAGCATATTTCGCTTTTAAAGTATTAACTATATCAAATAAATAAAATGAGTTTTTTGATAACGATATAATGTAATTTTCAATTTGTTTTTTCCATTCTCTTGGTCTAGAAAAGACAAATAACAATGCTAATTGATGTCTCTTTAATGGATTTGTTTCATTGTTAAATTGTTCATATAATAAGGGAGCAATTTTACTTGAGATTAAATCATCTTTAAAAAAACTAACAACATTTGTTAGGTTAACCTGAATTATCATATTTGCTTTTTCTTCGTAGGTATTACCAAAATGCCCTGACAATTCAAAGCTTGCCCCTTCAATATTTGCCTGACCTTTTGAAGCAAGAACAGGTGTTAACGCAAACAATACTATTGATATTTGTTCCCAGCTCCTAAGTATCTCTTTTAAAATTTCTCGCTTAGTATCTGCGTCAACATAGTCGCTGTTTCTTAAAGCTCGAGAAGAGGCTTTAATATTTTGCATTAAATTATGGACCGAATATTCTTCAAAAAAAGCTTGAATACTTTGATTATATGGACGAATCTGATTGTAAGCTTTATCGGCATGTTGATCTTTTAATGATTCGGGTAAACTCGATTTAATAACACTATCTCCGATTTCCTTTTGGGCCTGTTCTATTTGTTCGTCGTTTGGCATCCATTTCATTAAACTTAAAGGGTTCATACTGTCAGACAAACCCACTTTACTAATTACTGTATCACAGGTTTCAGATATATCTTTGCATAAAACTTTCAATGCGTTTGATCGATTCCTATCTATTCCAGTATAAAATTCGATTATTTCAGGAAACGATATGTATTTTTTTGACGAGAATATATAATCACAAAATACAGGATCATTATGCATTCTTTTTGCTGCAAAATAAAGAATCCAATAAGTGGACCTAAACACAAAATTTAAATTTCTCTTAATTATAATATTATTTGCAATAAGGACATCGAATACAATGTCTACTTCTACATCAATTAACTTTTCTTTGCAGAAATTATTTAACTCACTAAGAAAAGCCTCTCGTGAAAATTCATAAAAATCGGTTCTAATTAGATGCTCACAGAAACGACCAAGTATATATTCACAGTCTTTTAGATCCGGCTTTGTTCTGTATCTTGGAATACCATCCATGTTAAACAATACAAATAATACCATTTCTAACATGACTGTGCGATTAACAGGGCTTTCGTCAAAATACTTTTCTGATGCCTTTAATAAGGTTATACAATTCATTGGAGTTCGATGAATATTTAATACCTCTAAATCAGATAGTATTTTAGCTAATAGAATATCTTCCTCACCTATATCTTTAGCTTTATTGTACTCAGACACGACTTTTCTTACTTGATTACGCGGTAAGGCCAATAGGAAGAGAAAATCAAACTCTCTGTCTATTTCTTCTTCTTCATTTTCACTTTCCGATAGGAATCTGGAATCATCAATTGTGTGCATTATAACAATAGGAATATCCTTGTGTGCTTCACAGAGGTTTTTTACCTTTTTTAATGCTGACCCATCGTAAGTATGCCAAGAATCAAGAATTATACATTTAACTTCAGAAAGCTCTACTCCTAATGATTCTGTTTCATTCTTTACGGCATTGTGGATGTTATGAGCCTTTACTTTTTCGGAATCTAAATATATCCAAAGGTTTCCCTTTTCCCAAGACTGTTTTACCAAGTAATGAGCTAATGATGTTAACCCAAATTGAGGAGGCGCTTTAATGAAAGTCGATTTAGGGGTATTAAGAATTTCATCAACAGAAATTCGATCTTTATAGCTTTCATCAGGGTTTTGAGAAATTATATTTGTAGGGCTTACAACCGGATCTATCCAAATTATTGGTTGTGAATCAAAACTATATAGTTATTTAGCGAGTCTATCCTCAAATTTTTTCTTTAGAATCTCCTTTTTTTTTATTGAAGAAGGATCATAGTTTTCTCTAGATTGACCATATTCTTTGATAAAGTAAGCTGTCAATTGTTTTCTTAAGGTTTCTTCAAAATCAGAGCTTCCTGTATATTGCCAATAATATCCGCCTAATTCCGCTATTATTTTTTTAAATGCATTTACTTTTTCTAGTTCTTGATAATTTATCTCACTTAATCTTTGAGGAGCTTCGTCATTAAAATAAAACATAATTTCAACCTTTTCCTTATTAAGATATCTATTATATACGCTATTAAATTCTTCTTCTGTTCCTGATCCAGCGATCTTGGTTGGAGTTCCAAACCTCTGATAAAGTATTCCTATAAAAAGCTCATAATCACTGCCAAGTTGTGAACTAATTACAGCTTGGCTATAATCACCAAAAGATGGCCTACTGTCCTTTTCCCATTTTAGAGATTCAACCCTAAATTCAAATGCATGTCCAATTCCATTATTTATTTCTAATAATACTTTATCGCAAATAGCTCTTTCCGCAATTGTGTCTCCCGGAGAGGCTATAAAACACTTAATTATTTTTGTATTCATGATTAAGGAATAGGTTATAGTTTGAGAAACCTAATGTATTAATTTATAGAGATTTAATCAAAATATAAATACTATAATAATTCCTCTGATTTAAATGGTTCTATTGCAAGGAAAATAAAAACGATCCTATGTTCCTGGATTATTTAATAATAATAATTCAAAATAATTCCCCCATCTCCCGCAACTATGCAACGAAAACTCGCGGCCGGCGTACTTATGTCGTTGCCATAATGATAGTTTAAATACTTCACGTGTACCCAGCATTTGGCCCAACGCTACATACCCGCATCAAAAACGTCTAATATTTTATTTCGGCTTTTTTTATTATTTTCAGCCTCATATTGATTACTCCATGATAAAAAAACCTATCCTTATCATAAGGCACACTGTTTTATACCTGAGTCTTGTTCTTTTTTTTGCTGCATGTAATAAAAAGTCCACAGTCCCGACACCGACACCGCCGCCGACACCTTCTAAGAAGTGGGTCGTTTCTACCGTGGCCGGATCAACCACTCCTGGGTTCAAAGACGGCGACAGTACACAGGTGCGTTTCAACAATGCACAAGGTATCCTCACAGACAATCATGGAAATCTGTTTGTAGGCGATCAGGGAAATGCAAGCATCCGGCAGGTCACTTACGCTGGTCATGTCACTACCTATGCAGGTAAAAATATCGGCAAACCCACCCCGCTTTTTGGTAATATTTATAGTCTTGTCAGAAATAGCCAGGGCGATTTTTATACAATTGAATACAGTTTAATCCGGAAAATAACGTCGCCGACCAATAGCGCTGTTTTTTCGGGATCGCTGTCCGTCAATTATTTGGATGGTACTGGGGCCAATGCCGCTTTCAACCTTATCGGCAATATGGCCATCGACAATCAGGACAATATTTTTCTGCCAGACTTTGATATGAGCGATAACTTCCGTTTGCGCAAGGTTACTCCCGCTGGAGTTGTCTCTACTTTAACTTTGCAGGACAACACAGGTTTCCCCTCTAACGGACTACCAGATTATCATTATCTGTATTCTATAGCGGTTGATGCATCGGGCAATATATATGTAACAGGGAATGGAAACTGCCTTATAAAAAAAGTGGATCCCGCCGGCAACGTAACCATTCTGGCCGGGGCAGGCGATATCGGTTTTAAGGACGGAAAAGGAAACCTCGCCAAGTTTAATACCATCCTCGGCATGACCTGTGATGCTTCCGGCAATCTTTGGGTTAGCGATGGTGGCAATCATGCAATACGGAAGGTAACACCGGATGGTACGGTCAGCACAATCGCGGGGAAAGGAGTAATGGGCTATTCGGATGGAGATAACACGAAAGCGCTTTTCAAGTATCCTTTTGGGATTACGGTTGATAATACAGGCGTTGTATTTGTTATGGATAACGGAAATAACAGGGTGCGGAAATTGGAGTATAAATAAGTCAGGTTTTGTGGCTCACATGCTCCGCTAACAAATTGTCATTTCGAACGACGAAGGAGGAGAAATCTTATTCAATTGACAAGTGGCTAACTTTGCATAATAAACAAAATTTCTAAGCCCGCCCGAAATGACAGTTGTCGGGATAATTAGCGTTTTATTTTATCTTTAATTCGATGAAAGAACGTATACAGTCGATAGATATGGTTCGCGGGCTGATCATGATCATCATGACGCTGGACCACACCCGCGATTTTTTGCACCTGGCAGGGCCGCCGCCGCTTGATGTGCAGCGCACCACGATAATACTGTTTTTTACGCGCTGGATAACACATTTTTGCGCGCCAACCTTTGTTTTTTTGAGCGGTGTATCGGCATGCCTGGCCGGGCAGCGCAGAACATCCGGCGAGATGACCACCTTCTTACTAAAAAGGGGTGCCTGGCTAATATTTTCTGATCTGGCAATTATTAGCCTCATCTTCAGCTTTGATGTGCAGTACCATTTCCCGGTGTTGGAGGTTTTGTGGGCCATCGGTTTTGGTATGATCGTTTTAGCCTTATTGATCCGCGCACCTAAACAAGTTATAGCTGCGGTTGCTGTTCTAATCATTGCCGGCCATAATTTATTGGATAACGTTGATCTGCCTAAAAACGGCACGGCGGGCAACCTGATCACCGTGTTATTGAATGGTGTAGGGGTATTGATCCCTATCGGTGCTAACCRGTTTATCTTTGCTATTTATGCTGCCATTCCGTGGACCGGGGCCTTATTGTTAGGCTATGTTTTCGGCCAGCTTTACAAAAAGGACTACGATGCTGCAAAGCGGCGAAAAATATTAATGCTATCGGGCTGCGTGTTGATTGCCCTGTTTATTACCCTGCGGCTCATCAACCATTATGGCGACCCCGCACCATGGGCTGTTCAGCGGAATGCGGCGCATACCCTTCTGTCGTTCCTGAACGCGCGTAAGCAAACGCCCTCTCTCCTGTTTATGTTGATGACGCTTGGGCCGGTATTACTATTGTTGTCGTTTACCGAGGGTATCAGCAACCGCGTCACCCGGTTTTGCATCGTATACGGCAATGTGCCCTACTTTTATTTCATTACGCATTTGGCGCTGCTGCGCGTCATAAATGTAGCCGGGGTTGCACTGGCAGGTATCCCCCTTGATTTTCAGAAACCTACACCCGTATGGGCCGCGCCGGGTTTCGGTATTCCGCTGTGGGCGGTGTACCTGTGCTGGATAGCTGTTATTGCGCTGATGTATTATCCTTGCCGTTGGTATGGCCTGTATAAGCAAACACACAGCCGGTGGTGGTTATCGTATATATAGGCGCTTAGGGGATTCCCGTTGCCTCCAGAGAGTTCGAGTCTCTCTTCGGGCACATCAAAAAAAATAATTTTTTTTCAAAATAATTTCACCTGCGCAAATACACTGCGCAGTGCCTCCCAATCTTTGTATCAACAATAAAGAAAAAAGGAGGTTCACAATGAAATTCAACCGGTTAAGCAAATTGAAAAACCAGACTGTTAACCACGAGGGTGCTAAAGCGTTTACGCTATCTCCAGAAATGGAGCTATATACCGCGGTGGTTACCTGGAGCTTAAACGATTCCTTTTACGAAAAAGACGAGGCAAGTTTAGCCCGCCTGCAAAAACTGATCACCGCATGCGACCCTGTGTTTGTTGGTAAACTGGCTGTGTATGCCCGCACCAAAATGTATATGCGTTCGGTACCGCTGATTTTGGTTGCCGAATTGGCTAAGCTGCACTCGGGCGACAACCTTGTCGCCCGGGTTACCGATGGCGTAATTGGCCGTACCGATGAGATCACCGAGTTGCTGGCCTGCTACGAAATGCTGAACAAACGTACAGGCACTAAAAAGCTTAACCGCCTGAGCAAGCAATTGCAAAAAGGTTTATCTACAGCGTTCAATCGTTTCGATGAGTACCAGTTTGGTAAATATAACCGCGATGGCGCCATCAAACTGCGCGATGCCTTGTTTTTGATTCACCCAAAGGCAAAAGACGAATTGCAGCAAGTGCTGTTCAACAAAATAGTGAATGGCAACCTGCAAACGCCTTACACCTGGGAAACCGAGTTGTCGGCATTAGGTCAGCTGAATTTCGACAGCGATGAGACTAAAGCTCATGCGTTTCGCGATAAATGGGAAGACCTGATAGACAGCGGTAAGTTGGGTTATATGGCCTTGCTGCGTAACCTGCGCAACATACAGGAAGCAGGCGTAAGTTACGCTCATTTCCAAAGGGTATGCGCAAAGCTGGCTGATGCAGATCAGGTAGCCAAGGCAAAACAGTTTCCGTTCCGTTATTTGGCCGCTTATCGCGAGCTGATCAATCCGGTTGTTACCAAAGTGCCTGCACAAAGCCTGGTTAAAAAGCTAACCGCTTTAATGCAGGGCCAAAACAAAGGCTACACCGGCGAGTTGCTGGATGCTTTGGAAAAAGCTGTACAGGCAAGTGCTGCCAACATTAAAGGTTTTGACGATGAAACCCGTGTGCTGTTAGCGTGCGACGTTTCGGGATCGATGCAGACTCCCGTATCGGCAAAATCTAAGATCTTGCTGTACGATGTGGGTTTGATGCTTGCCATGTTGTTGCAATCGCGCTGTAAAAACGTAGAGATAGGTATGTTTGGTGATACCTGGAAAGCCATTGCTGTGCCGCGTAATAACATCTTAGGTAACGTACAGGAGTTTTATCGCCGCGAGGGCGAGGTGGGTTACTCCACCAATGGCTATCTGGTTATCAGGGATATATTAGCCCGCAAGGTAAAGATGGACAAGGTATTTCTATTTACCGATGCCCAGTTATGGAACAGCAACAATACTGCCGACCATATCCAACCCTTGTGGTTACGCTACAAGGCAGAGGTATCACCAAATGCTAAGCTCTACCTGTTCGACCTGAAAGGTCACGGAAAAGCGCCATTGCAAATATTACGCAATGATGTTTACCTGGTAGCCGGCTGGAGCGATAAAGTTTTTGAGGTGTTAGCTGCCCTGGAAAACGGAGGCTCGGCATTAGATGCCATCAATAACATAGAGCTATAAGCCCCCTAACCCCCTAAAGGGGGAATTGATGTGCAAGTTAAATATGCAAATCAAAAACTCCCCCTTTAGGGGGCCGGGGGGGCATAAGGATGCCGTAGAAACGGGTTACTTCGCCACCATTGAGGGGGAGGGCAGTGTGGCGCAGGCTATGCTGAGGGTTCGAGTCCCTAAGGCTGCCCCCGTCCCGCATTCGCCTGTTGCTCCTTATAAAATATAAAAGAAGGTGTCGTAAATAAGCCTTACTTCGACCAGGACCCGCTGCCGGGCATTAGCTACGGACGGGTATGAAATGGCTTATTGTTTTTTGCCCTTCTTTTTAAAGAAATTGAAAATAAAAAAGGTGTCGTAAACAAGTGTTACTTCATAACGCTGCGGTCGCCGGTTCGATTCCGGCCCTATAAAAAGGTACCTCAGTTTGGTAGAGGACAGCACACCAATAGTCACTTGTTGCTTTTTACCCTTTTTTACCTCCTAAAGGGGGAATTAAAATTAGTCTTACCACCCCCTTTAGGGGGCAGGGGGCTTAAGGTGCCGTAAATATGCGCTACTTCGTGTCGCCGGTTCGATCCCGGCCTTTGGAGCAATTCATTGTAGCTCAGTTGGTAGAGCGGTAAAAGCGCATATTGACCATCGCCCTTAAGAAATAAAGAAGATGCCGTAGATCAGCGTTACTTCGCCTGTCACGCAAAAACCAAACGCTGGCTACTTGTAGCTCTTCTTTTAATTTATGAATACCTAAACCTTAAAAGGTGCCGTAAACTGGTGTTACTTCGGTATGATGTTCCCTGTGGGGAAAGGTGCAGATTCGAGTTCTGCCTGCAAGCAATTGCAGTGGTCTAAATCTAAAAAAATCTCACCAGTTGCTTTTAGCCCTTTTTTTAAAACATAATGAAAGATGTCGTAGGCGGGTGATACTTCGCTGGTGAAACCGCGTATGCGGTAGGGTTCGACTCCCATAAGACACCTGCTGGTTGTTGCTCTTTCATTTATATTTTGTAACCTTATATCATTATATGAAAAAAAACAGCTTCTTGCTTCAACAGCAAGAAGCTGTTTTAGTTCTGGTTAAGGTTTAAAACTAATTCTTACCCCTTCACTATGCGCATTAAATTCCGGGGCATACATGCACTGAACGGTGGCTATTCCGGTTGAAAAATTGCCGGGTTGTGCAACACGTAACTGGTATTCAAAAACATAATTTCCCTTATTTAAATTGCTGATGAAAAAGTTGGTAGCCACGTCTTTTGTCACCTGGTAATAGTATAAACCATCCTGGTATTTATATTCAGACAATGCATTAACCGGTTCGGTACCCGCGGGGCGCATATCTTTTAATTGCACATATTCAAAATCGCGCCCGGCTTTCAAGTAAACTATTACCTTGAGCAGATCACCCGTTTTGGGTTGATGCGCCGCGTCAACAGCTGTTGATACCGGGCCCGAGTCTGTTTGTTTTAAAATGAAATACTTACGCTCCAAATGAATATCAGTTTGTGACGGTGTTATCTTGTCAGGCTGCTCCAGGTACTGCCAGTACATCGCTCCCCAACTGATAGATTTTCCATTGTTTTTGATCTCCACTTTACCCATAGCAGGTTTAATTTGCTCATCAGCCCAACTGGTTTTTATATAACCTGTGCCCGCATCAGCTTTAATGTCCGGCTTCAACTCATTCAATGGGGTTCCGTCTAATTTAATCGCTGATGTTGCGCCTGGAGATAACCAGTCGCTTTGTTTTAGCAACAGGGCATAGCAGGCCGCTGCTGTTGCTTTGGTAGTTTTCCAGTTGCTGGTTTGTTTATTGCGCAGTAACCATATCTTCATTTCCTCCACTGCTTTATCCTGATTCCCGGTTTCGGTAAATAGCTCTATCAACAAACACTGGGTTTCAACGGGCGATTGGTACCAGTAATACCCGCTTTGGTTTTTACCCCAGTACATACCCAGATCATCTGATTGCTGCGCGGTTTCTGTTAACGACCTGATGATCGCTTTCGCGACAATAGGTTTACCATTACGCTGCATGGTTAAAGCAATCATGCCCTGCTCATAAATGCTTTGTGATACCCATTGCTTTTCGGCACGTTTTAAGTAATTGCTGAAGCTGTTTTTCAAAGCTGCACTCATGGGTTTATTTAAATAATAGCTGCGCACATACCAGGCATGTACCTCTGTTGAGCTGATGCCCTGTGTTCCATATCCTTTTAATTTTTTAGCTTTTTGATCATCTTCAATCAGTTGATCATCCAGATAGCCAATCGCTTTATCTTTTATGGTTTTTAGGGTTTGATTTTTATCATCAGCAATGTTTAAATAATAAAGCTGACCGATGCCGGCTAAAACATGCTGGGTGATATAACGGTCGGCCTGGTTGCCGGCAAACCATGGGAAGCCGCCATCTGGCAATTGTTTTTTCTGGAGTTTATCCAGATTCAACTGCAATTCATTACTCATTTTATTGAGATCGAAAAGCAGAGCGATGCGCTTTTTTTGTTCGGACTCACTGGTGGCATCGCGCAGCCAGGGTGTTTCTTCCAGTAAAGTGGCTTTTAGTTCCTGGTTTTTTTCGAGATTTGATAATAGTTCCGGGCTGTTACTGCTTTTCCACTGATCAAACACCTGTTTAATAACCGGCATGCGATTTACTAAGCTGGTAGCCAGGCTATTGGCATAATATCGACTAAAGATTTGCTCTGAACATTCATATTGAAATTCCATCATGTAAGGCAAGGCCTGTACCGCATACCATGCCGGGTTCTGGGTGTATTCAAGCGTAAGGGTCTTGTTTTTGAGTGTAGTGCTTTTATTGTTCAGCAACTTATCAAAAGTGAAAGCACGGGTTTGGCCCGAACGTACCATCATTGGCAGGGCTTCGGTAACCAGCATACGGTTAGGCAATACCGGAACTGTGTTTTCTTCGCCATCGTTATATTGGCCGGCCCCGGCGGTAAGACGGTAGGTGAGGGCATCCAATCCTTGCGGTATAATGAGCTTAAATGACACCGCTTTATTGGTTGCAGGGGCAACCTCAAAATCCTGACCGGCATCTGCCGGGTTTTGCAGTAAGGAAACAGGCTGCATGTTCAGCGCATTGAAAAGTTGCAGGTTAACTTTACCTTTTAATTGCCCGGTTGTTAAATTAGCCAGCCTTGCCGAAACAGTAAGCGTATCCCCCTCGCGCAAAAACCGTGGCATGTTGGCGCTGATGCTCAGTTGCTTTTGGGTAACCACTTCGTTCTCCATATACCCAACATGTAACTCTTTGGTATGTGCAAAAGCCTTAAAGCGCCATTTGGTTAAAGCTTCGGGAATGGTAAACTCAATCAATATCTGGCCTTTATCATCCGTACGTAATTGCGGATAAAAGAAGGCCGTTTCATTAAAGTTTTTTCGAATAACGATTGGTTTAGGTTTAAGTGAAATCTCTCTCATGGCAACTTTATCGGTCGCACCGGGGGCACCCTGAGTTATTTGTACACCCGCTGCCATACCTGCAAGGGGTGATTCAAGCGCTGAATCCGCAGCCCTTGAGCCATAAATGGAACTATTTCCCCGTATCATGATAGATTGAACTGCACCGGTCGTTTCTCTTTTCATTTGAGAAGCATAACCAACCACCACTACCTCATTCAGCGATTTACCGTCAGATTCTAATTTTATATTCAGCGTTTCACCTTTTGTGGTTGAAACCTGTTTGCTTTTGTATCCTAAGTAAATGAACGTAAGCTTAGCATTAACCGGCACCCTGATCTTGAAATATCCTTTGGAGTTTGTATTGGTAATAATATTACTGCCCTTTATAGTCACTGTTACGCCGGGAAGTGTTAAACCATTTTGGGCATCCTTAACAACACCGCTTATATCATAACCATTTTTAACACGCGCCGCATTTTTTAAATAATCGGCTTCTAATTGCTTGTCATTTTGTGTTATGCGGGTGTTTACTTTCACTTTTTCCAGGTAATTACGGTAACCCTGGTTATAGCCACCGTAATAGTTATAATCAAACAGACTTAGCTTTTCATAATTGCGCATTACCTGGGCTTCAAATTGCTTATATGCAATGGGTTGTGTGGCCGTTTCCCTTATAAAATCATAACTGTTCCAGGCAAAGTAGTTTGGCTCATATTTTTCGGGCGGGTTTAATATATCTTTCCAGTTTTGTGCCGGGCTTATATCATCTAATGAGGCATCATATAATCCGGCCAGCATTTCGGCTGCCTGCTTTTCATTGTTTTGATTACTTACCTGTAATTTCCATTGTTCCTTTTCGCCGGGTTGCAATTTATTACGGAAAGTAAGAAGCTTGATCTTCAGCGTTTTATCCGGGTTAGCGATGTATATCTTTTGATAGCTGCTGTATATTCTGTTCTGATACACCATCATAAACTGAATAGCTACATCTTTATCATTACCCGATACCGGGATCTTGATACCTTGCTGACCCTTTTCAATAGTGATCCATTTTGATGAGATCAATTTGGCTCCGTGGTATCGCTCCATCAATACACTGATCTTTTCACCCACGCCAACCAAAAACTCCGCCTGTTCGCCAGGTTTTACCGTATTTAATACCGGGATAACCCAACTGTTATATCCTAATGGCTGGGCTGGTTGTGCAACCAGGTTAACATATTTGGTAATAGAAGCAGTATCTCCTTTTTCATTACGGGCATTGATAATTACCTGGTAAACTCCTGATGTTTCTTTCCTTAAAGGCTCCAGATCAATAATGCCTGGTTTTGCCTCATCAACTTTTATATTTAAAGCGCTAACCTGCTTTAGCTTTTTCCATGTTGAAAACACATCCTCATTTTGCCAGGTATATTCGGGAAAATCCTTTTTGAAATCATCTTTACTGATGATGAATTGATCGGGCTTTTTTGCCCACAACCTGTTTTTAAAAATTCTGTCGGGATTTTGCAAAGCATAAACTTCCACATTAACGGTTCCTTTTTGTGGCTGGCCATTTAAATTATTAATTTTTACCAACGTCTTTATAGAATCTTTGGCAAAGAGCATTTCAGGTATGTAGCCATCTATCACAATATCATTATTGCCAACGGTAACCGCAGTTTGGGCCGAATGGGTTTCGCCGCTGGCATCCGTTACATCAGCACTGATGGCATAGGTATAATTGGCGGCACTTGTTTTATCCGTTTCGCCCGGGATGGCCTTAAACTTTATAGTAAACTTACCCTGATCATCGGTGGTAATGGTATCTGCTTTTATTTCGGCCGTTTCAGGTGGAGCATATCGCGAGCCGTATAATGCCTGTCCGCGTACATTATCAAAAAAGATGCGGTTTTGCGAGCGTGTAATATGGTAGGCCACTTTAGCCTGCGATAAGCCATAACCAGAGAAGGCAGTTACATTTCCCTTAACAGAAACAGAATCATTTAACTTATAACTTTCTTTAACTGGTAAAAACTCGGTTTGGAAGGTAGGGCGTTTATATTCTTCAACTTTAACTTCTATTGATCCGTCTTCGGTTTTTAATTCTACATTACCGCCCAGCATATTTTGCGGAATGATAAAGTTGCCGCTAAACGTACCAAAATCATTGGTTCTTAACTTTAACAACGAAACCTGTTTGCCGTTAACATCCGAAAACGAGATCTCTACATTTTTATCGGGCATGATCTTACTTTTGCCGCTTAATGTTTGCAATTGCAAACCTTTAAAATAAATAGTTTGCCCGGGGCGATAGATCTGCCTGTCGGTAAATAAAACGGTTTTGTCTTCGGGGTCATCATCGTCATCGGTCTGATCCTGTGCGCCATTGATATATTTTGATCCGTCGGTCAGGGTATCGCCTTTAATTCTCAGATTGATTGATGCACCATTATTTAAAGGACTACTGGCGATATATAAGCCTTCTTTATTGGTTACGCCGGTTTCACTGGTATCTACCCACGTTTGAGTAGCAGACGAACTTTTATTGCCCCAATACCTGCCGCTTAAATTAACGTGCACACCACTTACTGGTTTGCCGGTTTCCCTGTCCATTACCCTTAACTCAATCTTTCTATCAGGGTTACCTCTGGCAATATAAGCCAGACCACTGATCCTGAAATTTGTCAGTCCGGTTAACGCTTCATCATCTGATGTCGCATCCTTAACAAGCAATACATAATTACCGAGAGTTAATGGATCAATTTTTATTTCTGTACTGTGGTTGCGGTAATCACCCATGTTTGTCCAGTTAAACTCATGGGTTTGTACCGGTTTAAGTTTCTTTAAAAACCCGAGTTTATATCTGGAGCGTTCATTATCGGAATAGAATGAACTGTATCCCTCTGAATATTCTTTTAACTGAGTTTCGGATAAGCGATAAACTGCAATTTTAGCCGAGGTGACATTTTTATAATTTAATAAAGTCAATAAAGGTTTTCCCGGTATGTTCACTTCTTCTACAGTTGCTGCAATGTTTTTTGCTTCTATCTGTTTGATCAATATAGCAGCGTTTTTGCCTCCCAAACTTTCCGGATAAGCAGCAACTGCCTTTTTAAAATAACTGTTTGCTGTTTTTAAACTGTCCAACCCCTGGTAAAACTGTCCCAATAATACCAAAGCTTCGCTGCTTATAGGCTTTGCCGAAAAGCCTGAGGCTATTTGCTGTAAAGCCGAAAGGTACAGGGAGTCGCCGTGCTTAACCGTAGCTTTGGCATACAAAAATCGTAACCGTTGCAAATCAATATCTGCCAGCGCCTCCTGCTCATTTTTTTGCAAATGGAATAAAGTAGCCTGCTGTAAATACTTTATACCCTGATAATGGCTTGAAGCTGTATCAACAGTGTTAAAGTGTAATGCAGAAAAAGCGCGGCTGTCGCCAAATAAAGCAGGGTCATTCAGCTGGAATGGTAATTTAGGTTTTACAAGCCCAGGTTCATCCGTCAGGTAAAAATCAAAGGAACGTTGTGCCAGCATGTCATATAATGTGGGCCGCAGGTAACGGGTAGATTGGTCGCCCACTAAAACCCCATCCAGTATGCCAATTGGCGTGTTTTGTTCCTTTGGGGCTTCGGCTAATGAAAGCTGGTATAAATGACTGGTTTCATTGATAATAGTGTTCAGGTCCCATTTGGTAAAATCACTATCAGGTTTTTCCAAACGGCTGCGCTGGCTAAACTGATACCTGTTTTGCTGGTAATACTTCCAGTAGGTTTCAGCAAGTATGGATTGTAGCACTGGTTTTACCGGAAATCGAGATTGATCAATAGCTGTTTTCAGACGGCTGATAATAGCAACTAAGGCATTTTCTTCCAAATAAGATTGAAAGGTCATGCGGTAAATAGCTGCCCGTATTTGTTGTGAAGCGTTGTTGTTTTCATGAGCTAATGCATCAAGCTTATCCACTTCTTTCAGGGCTGATTTTGGCAAACCTATATTTGCCAGTGAATCAATCCGGAAACCAATATCCCGGTATTTATTTTGAGCAGATGCTGGTTTAATACCCACTAAAAAGCAGACAATGAGCAGGTATTTTAATGCATTAAAACGTTGTGAAGGCATAAGATTTAGATTTGATAGATAGTTATAAAATTAATATAAATGATCATTAAAAGTGTTTAACTATTTATCAGATGCACATCAAGCCTTATTTCCATAAAGGGTGGGAATATTTTTTAGCCTTGACCAAAACTTATGGTTGGCCATAGTTTGTGACGATCTCAGTTTTCTTAGGGTATTACCCCAAGAAATCATCCAACATAATATTGAACTTTTAGAATGGTCGCTTTTTGAAGACTGGTGAATTATATAAATTAGTAGCTGCGCAGATTTGTCATTAATATCAGTAATTATTTCAGGATGTAAAGAAACATCCATTCTTACCTCCGTTAATAAAATATTATCAATGGGTTAATTATTTTGCAATGATTTATTAAAATGAGAAAAACGTTCATTACATTAGATGAAAAATTTTATAATTAACATAATATGAACTTGTTGGAGATTTAATGAAAAGCGATATCCCGAAAACACAGCCAGAGTTTGAATTTCGCCGGGTATTTGAGGAGTATAAACGTCAGGTTTATACTCAGGTTTATGCTATTGCAAAATCGCAATATGCAGCAGAGGAAATTACCCAGGAAATATTTATAAAAATTTGGCAAAATCGCGAATTACTGAGCAGTGTAAAAAACCTGGATGGGTACATATATACCATTGTTCGTAATTATTCATTAAATTATTTAAGAAAAGCTGCAAGTGATCTTCGGCTTGTTAATCATTTAATAAGCGTTGCAGTACCCGGTTATAATCATACAGAATCAGTAGTGCAGGTATCTGAATACAAAAAACTTATTCATATGGCAGTCAGCCAGCTATCTCCGCAGCGCCGGCTGGTTTATGAAATGAGTAATGACTACGATTTGAGTTACGATGATATCGCATCTCAATTAAATTTATCAAAACATACGGTAAAAAATCATTTGCTTTCAGCATTAGCTTCTATCAGGGGGTACCTTACCCAAAATGGTGTCGATCCGACAATTATCCTTATCCTGATGTTTGTAAATCTCCATAATTTGCAATAAATCAGTCGCTTTTGTAGATTAAATTAATAATTTTTTTAATTTTATAGAAAAATATAATCATTTGGCGATATTTTAGCTATGTTTTTGGCTTATTTTCAAGAAAAAATAGATGTTTTTGCTAATAATGGTACCGAATTTTAAAAAAAAAGATTAAAATTTTTTATTTTTCATTAGTCCGTTTGTGTCTTTGCTGTGTCTTTAATGTAATTGCACAGTAATAATGGACCATAAACAAAGAATATCATATCTGTTAGACCAATACATCAACAATGCCTGCACCCAGGAGGAATTTGATGAGTTGATGTCTGAGGTTAAAAATTCCCCAAACGATGCTGATTTTGACAAGGTACTGAAAAGCCATTGGATGAAATCGGCTGGGACAACCAGCGAACATGACGTAAACTGGAGTGATATTTATATAAATATCAAAGAGAAAACGCAAAAACGTTATAACATCAGGAGAATTTTTAAGTATGCAGCATGTTTGGCCTTTATATCCCTTGTGTGTACAATAAGTGTACATAAGAAAGCTGTTATTGGTACCCGATATTTAACGGCTCATTCTTTGCCGGCAAAAACAAAGGTAATAACATTAGCTGACGGCACCCGTGTTACCTTAAACGCAAATAGCGATTTGCGGTACCCGGAAGAATTTAGTGGTAATAAAAGAGAAGTTTATTTAAAAGGCGAGGCTTATTTTGAAGTGGTGCACAATGATAAGAAACCATTCATCATCTATTCGGGCACATTAAAAACACAGGTTTTAGGCACATCGTTCACGGTTAGCGCCTATAATGAGCAAAAGCCGATAAAAGTGACCGTTTTAACGGGTAAAGTAGGCGTAGTTGATCAAAGCAACAAAGCACATGCTATACTTACCCCCGGATTATGTGCTACCACTGATCAAATAAACCGGGCCTTCACAATAAGCCGTATAGCAGACCCTGAAGATGCTATTGCCTGGTTGGATGATAAACTGATGTTCGAGAACGCTACACTGGCAGATGTTGCTACAGCTTTAAGCAATAAATATGCTGTAACCATTAAAATATCAAATCAGCAGATGGCTGCTAAGCGTATCACGGCGATATTTCAGAACCAGACACTGCCTGATATTTTAAATGGTATTACCAGGCTTACACATTCTAAATACAACATTAACAAGAACGTATATACACTATTTTAATAAATAAACTGAATGTTAAACTTTAAAACTGATTGCCTATAGATATCATAAAGACACCATAAAAAAAGGTTGAATGTGATTCCAGCACATCCAACCTTATCGAGCTGACGCTCTGACAATTCATAGTTTTTCCCGTAAGGGCATTTAATCACCACAAATTTTCATCAAATATATGACAAAAAAATCATTGTCCTCTAACCGGCTGCGTAAAGCCGTAAGCAGGATAGTCATTGTCACGGGGCTTTTATACGTTTGCTGCTTCAAAACAAGCGCCGTTGGCCACATTACACAGGACTTAAATACTCCCATATCACTAAAAGTGATAAACATGCCTGTTAAAAATGTATTAAAACAAATCAATAAAGAGATCAAGCTGAGTTTTGTTTTCAGTAACGAAATAGTTACCGATCAAATGGTGACTATTGAGGTTAAAAATGAAAAAGTGGGTTTGGTATTATCAAAAATACTTGATCCATTGGGCATGGATTACTTACTGTCGGGCAATATGATCCTGATTGAAAAAAAGCAGATAATACCCGCCGGGCCACTAAAAGCAGTACCAGTGCAGGTAACAGGCAGGGTTACAGATAATACCGGTGCTTTACCAGGTGCCACAGTAAAGGTTAAAGGCAGCAAGATGGCAACCAGCACTAACGCCGATGGTAGATACAGCATTAATGTACCTGATGAAAATGCAGTACTTGTATTCTCATCCATAGGGTATTTAACCCAGGAAATTGTAGTTGGCGGCCGCAAAGTTATCGATGTTAAATTAACAGAAGAAGCCAGTAAACTGAACGAAGTTGTGGTAACAGCCCTTGGTATTTCGCGTCAGCGAAAAGCTTTGGCGTATTCTGTTACAGAAGTAAAAGGCGATGAGTTTACACAAGCCCGTGAAAACAATGTGGCCAACGCGCTTACCGGTAAAGTTGCCGGTGTAAATGCCACTGGTTTATCCACAGGTCCGGGCGGATCAAGCCGGGTCATTATCCGTGGTAACGGCTCTTTATCAGGCGGTAATCAGCCCTTGTATGTAATTAACGGTATGCCGCTTGAAAACTCAGTACCGGGTGGCAGCGCCACAACCAATGGCAGTGCTGGTAACGTTGACCGTGGCGACGGCATAGCTGGTATTAATCCGGATGACATTGAGTCTATCAGTGTACTTAAAGGCGGTACGGCAGCGGCACTTTATGGTGCAAGGGCTGCTAATGGCGTCATATTGATCACCACAAAAAAAGGACGTGCCCAAAAAGGTATTGGTGTTGATTATAACTCGTCTTATACCATGGAAAAGCCTGCCGTTTTTCCTGACTGGCAGTATGAGTATGGCCAGGGAGATAACGGTGTGAAACCAACAACTCAAGGCGAAGCTATCCAGACTGGCCGCCGGTCTTTCGGTGCAAAAATTGATGGTTCTCCTTACGTTGCGGCCGACGGGCTTACCCATCCCTACAGCGCTCAGAGAGATAACATTAAAAACTTCTACCAAACCGGGTCTACTTTTACCAATACATTGGCTTTTACCGGGGGCACAGAAGCAATTACCTACCGTTTTTCTGCTGCGGACCTAAACAGCAAAAGCGTGCTGCCCAATACAACTTACGACCGTAAAACCGCTAATCTCAGCATTAACAGTAAGTTGGGTAAACGTATTAATATTGAAGCTTTAGCCCAGTATAATATTGAAACGGCAAATAACAGAACCACAGCCGGTGATGCTTTAGGTAACCCCAACTGGACACCGTATATGATTGCCAATACCGCTGATATCAGGTGGCTAAAACCGGGCTATGATGCAAATGGTAATGAGATTGCCTGGAACGATGCTTCTATCGCGTCTAACAGTTATTTCGTAGCCAATAAGTTTAAAGAAAATGACAACAAGAACCGGTTCATTGGCCAGGCCGGTATTACTTTCGAGATCATTAAAAACCTGTCATTAAAAGGTGTTGTAAGTCGCGACTTTTATTATTATAACTATCAATATATACTGCCAACCGGCACATTGTATGTACCAAACGGGCAATATAGCGAACTGAAAGTTGATGCTTCTGAAACTAACGGCCTGTTAACGCTTAACTATAATGGTAAAATAACCAATGATTTTGCTTTAACAGCCTTTGTTGGTGCTAACCAGCAGCGCTCTGTTTATAATGAAAGCAATATTACAGGCAGCAACTATATTATACCTTATTTTTATAGTTCAACCAACCTTTCCACCATTTCAACCACGCCAACCAATAACAAAACGGCTATAAACTCATTGATGGGTTCGGCCGATATTGGTTATAAGAACTTTGCTTACTTAACAGTTACCGGCCGTCAGGATTGGTTCTCTACTTTAAGCCCTCAAAACAACAGTCTTTTCTACCCTTCGGTAGGTGGTAGCTTTGTTCTTTCTGAAGCATTTAAACTGCCTGAGGTGATCAGCTATGCCAAGCTCAGGGCCTCGTATGCACAAGTAGGCGGCGGTGCGCCAAGCCCATATCAAATCAATCAGGCATTTACTATGGTGCCAAGTTCGGGCCAGCCATTGCAAAACGTTTCCAGCACAACCATTACCAATTCAAAGCTTCGCCCTTATACATCAACCACCACTGAGGCCGGTATTGAAGCGCGTTTATTTAACAGTCGCTTGGGTTTTGATGTAACCTTGTATGACCGAAAAACCACTAATGATATCGTTTCTACAGCCATATCAGGAACTACCGGTTACAACAACGTGATCTTAAATGTTGGGGAACTAAGCAATAAAGGTATTGAGCTATTGTTAAACGGCACTCCTGTTAAATCTAAAAACTTTGGCTGGACTACCAGCTATAACTTTGCCTATAACAAAAATGAAGTTGTAAGACTGGCCGCCGGGCTCGACCAAATCCAGATGGCATCCTCTGTTAATGGCTGGGCATACATCAACAACATTGTAGGCCAATCCTATGGTTCAATAGTAGGTACACGTATCCTTAAAAATGCTAATGGGCAAACAGTATTCAATGCCACCACGGGTTTACCTGTTGCAACAGGGCTGCAAACTTTAGGCAAGGGAGTTGCTCCAATAACCATGGGTTTCTCTAATGATTTCCGTTATAAAAGGTTTTCTTTAAATGTCCTGCTCGATGGCAAATTCGGTAACAAGATATTTTCATTGATGGAGGTTTATGGTACCCGTTTAGGTTTAATGAAAACAACCTTACCGGGGAGGGAAAGCGGCTTACAGTTAAGCGGTGTTGACCAGGCCGGCAATCCATATTCAAGAACGGTGCCTGTATCAAACCTCCGTAGCTATTACGATAACTACAAATCTTACTCAGAGCTGTTTTTGCACGATGCCGGTTTTGTGAAGCTTCGCCAGGTCATATTTACCTACAGCATTCCTGCTGAATTACTGAAAGCCATAAGCGTACAAAACGCTTCAATCTCGTTTGTTGCACGTAATCTGTTAACCATCTATAAACAGACAGACAATTTTGACCCTGAATCGAGCTTTACAAATGGATCAAGTCAGGGGTTTGAATCTTTCGGGTTACCAAGAACAAGAAGCTATGGATTGAATCTGATGGTTAAATTTTAATTCCGAAAAATCATTAACATGAAAAAATATTTTATTCCCAAATTAACCCTTTTGTTATTAACGGCTTGTATTGGCTTACAAGGGTGCGACAAAAATTTTGAGGCAATTAATACCAATCCCAATTCATCTGCCAACCCTACACCTGCCTTCGTGTTTACCAAAGCCGAGTTAGATGGAGCTGGCGATGTGTTAGATTTGCTTCAGGGCACCATGCAATATACCACCAGCTACAATGATGTGGCCGGGTTTGGCGCAAAGTATGTGCTTAGTCAAAGCTCACAGTCCTGGGGAGTATTTGACATTGCCTATCCAAAGGAGATCAACGAGGTTACGCAGGTAATCACCTCTGTTACCGGCAATGCAGACCAGGTTAATCTGCTGGCAGCAGCCAGAATATGGCGGGCTTATTGTTTTAGCCGGATAACCGATCTGTATGGGGATATCCCGTATTCGCAGGCCGGCAAAGGGTTTACAGACGCTATTTATATGCCAGCGTATGATGAGCAAAAAAACATTTATGCTGATATCCTGAAGGAGCTGAATGAGGCCGCGACATCATTTAATGCGGCAAAACCAACTTTTGGTGCTGCGGATTTGATTTATAACGGCGATGTAGACAAGTGGAAAAAGTTTGCCTATTCATTAATGCTCCGTTGTGCCATGCGTATGACCAAGGTTGATATTGCAGGTGCCGAAACATGGGCAAAAAAAGCGATTGCCGGTGGTGTGATCACCGCGGATGCTGATATAGCAAAAGTAAACGGTTACGTTCCGGCGGGTCAGGATATTAATAAAAACCCGCTGGCATTGGGTATGCTTAACGCTGATTTCATTGGAGCAAACGGCACATCTAACCCCGAAGGTGGTAAATACCAGGATGTGTTTATTGATTATTTAAAAAATAACAAAGACCCCCGTTTGGCTGCTGTTTCGGTAGTTTGGGTAAATAAGCTTGCTGATACTACAGCTGCTATCCAAAAGGGTATGTCATCCAGTTTGAGCGCGAAACCGGCCGATGCTGTATTTGTAACCTATTCGGAGCCTAATCCGCGAACAATTTTACAGCTGAACAGTCCTTACCTGTTACTCACCAATGCCGAAACCAATTTCCTGCTGGCCGAAGCCGCATTGCGTGGCTGGTATACCGCATCGGGCGCAAGTACCTTGTATGAGAACGGCATCAGCGCGTCTATGCGTCAATGGGCACTGTTTGGAGCTACCATCAGCAACAACCAGATCCAGACCTATCTGAGCTATCACCGCCTAAACACCACAGGTACATTCAATGCACAAATGGAACAGATCTATACCCAGTTTTGGGTTGGTGTGTTTCCTAATTCGCAGGAAGTATTTGCAAGCTACAGGCGTACCGGCTATCCGGCATTGATCCCTAACAATTACGTGGGTAACGCTACAGGCGGCAAGATATTCAGAAGGATGTTATATCCTACAACCGAGCAAAATTTAAACAGGGCCAATTATAATGCGGTAATCGCCCGTCAGGGCCCGGATGAGTTCCTGACCCGTATCTGGTGGGATCGTCCCTGATCATATTGGTCAGTAACAGTTGATTAACAATAGCCAGCCCATGCCGGATATGCTTTTTTCAAAACATGATAAGCATGCCGCTGGCTATTATTTATAATAAACATTAAACGCTAAATCAAAATATCATAACAATGGAAAGAAGATCAATTTTAAAAAAAATGCTGGCTTCGGCAGCCGGGATTTCAATATTCGGTTTCGCAAAAGCAGATGTTGTAAAAAGCGAAGAGAAAGAAGTTAACAACATTACCACACACCAGGATGTGCCTTTGTTTTCCGGTTCTACCAAATTGGGTAATATGATTTTTATAGCCGGCAAGGGCGCCCATGTTGAGCCGTTTGAGATCAAGGCCCATACCGAAATTGTATTGAAAGAGCTTGAAAGCGAGCTTAAAAAAGCAGGCTCATCAATGGAAAAAGTATTAAAAGTAACCGTGTTCCTGAATGATATTGCCGATTACCAGGGCATGAATGATGTTTACAAAGGCCGGTTTGGTAAAAACCCGCCGGTACGTACTACTGTGGCTGTAGCTAAGGGTGGTGTTCCGGGAAACTCACTGGTAGAGATGGATTGTATCGCTTATATATAGCAGTATCAAATTAAGTTATACAGATTAATATGAAACGCAGAGATATTATTAAAGGCCTTACTATACTACCGCTAACCAGCGGATTTATAGGCAAAGCGGCCGCTTTACATACCACTCCCATACCGGTTTCTACGCCTAAACGCGATTTTTTCAAAGAGCTTGATGTTACCCCGGTTATCAATGCAGGGGTAACTATGACCTTTTTATCGGGTTCATTGATGCTGCCTGAAGTACTAGAGGCTATTAACTCAACCTCGCATGATTTTGCCAACATGTATGAACTGCAGGATAAAGTAGGTGCCAGGATTGCCGAAATGCTTCATGTTGAAGCAGCCATGGTAACATCCGGCGCCTCATGCGCCATAGTTTTAGGGACCGCGGCAGCCATAACGGGTACTAACCAGGATAAAATAAAACAACTGCCTAACCTGCCCGGCCCAAGGCCTGAAGTTATTATGCAGAAAACACACCGGTATCTGTTTGATCAGGCTGTAAGCACTACAGGCGCGAAGATCATTGAGGTAGAGGGGCCGGAGGGTATGGAAAACGCGATAAACAGCAATACAGTGATGGCCTTGTTTTTTAATGCGGGCGAAAAAAGCAGCATTACACATGAGCAGTTTTTACAAATTGCCAAAAAACACAGCATCATTACGTTTATTGACGCGGCAGCAGACGTACCCCCGGTAGAGAACCTGTTTAAATTTCAAAAAATGGGATTTGATCTGGTTACTTTTTCGGGAGGTAAAATGATCCACGGGCCGCAAAGTGCTGGTTTACTATTCGGTCGTAAAGACCTGATAACCGCTGCCCGGCTCAATCACAGCCCCAATGAAGCACCAATAGGCCGACCGATGAAGGTGAATAAAGAAGAAATGTTTGGCATGTACGCCGCCTTAAAAGCATACCTCGAAAAAGATCATCATAAAGAGTGGGATGACTGGCTGCAACGGGCAAAATATATTGGTACCCGGTTAGAAACCATTCCAACGGTAAAAAGCAAAATAGTGGTCAACCCCGGACCGGCTAATGCTTTCCCAAGTTTATATGTTACCTGGGATCAAACCAAAGTAAAAACAAAACCTAAAGATGTGCTGGCGGCCCTAAAAAGCGGTACGCCAAGTATAGTGGCTAATGGACATAATGACACACTGATTATTGGCGTGGTGCTGTTAAGGCCCGACCAGATAGATGTAGTTGCCAATAAGGTCAAGGCCATTTTACAACAGGTAGTTTAAGCTGATTTACATTGATTCATTGCTTTACAGAACGGGTAATCCTGCTCTGACAGGATAAATATTGCCTAAAGTTTTCTGCACTATTTAAATTATAACAAGCTAAAAATGAGAAAAAAAATATTCTTGATAATAGCAGCTATGGGCTTGACTATTATGGCTTTAAACGCGCAAACCTACAGTATTGTGATTAAAGGCGGGCACGTAATTGACCCCAAAAATAACATCGATGCTGAAATGGATGTAGCGGTAAAAGATGGTAAGATAGCGCTGGTTGCAAAAAGTATTGACGCCAGGCAGGGCTTGCAGGTTGTTGATGCTACGGGTTTGTACGTTACACCGGGGCTGATTGATATCCATTCACACAATTTTTATGGTACCGAGCCTGATCATCAGTACGAAAACGGTAACCTGGCCGTGCCTCCTGATGGTTTTACATTTCGTAATGGCGTTACCACCGTGGTTGATGCAGGTAGCTCGGGATGGCGCACTTTCCCCACATTTAAGGCACAAACCATAGACCAGTCGCAAACGAGGGTGCTGGCTTTCATCAACATTGTGGGCGAAGGCATGCGGGGTGGCTACGAACAAAACTCAAACGATATGGACCCTAAAATGGCCGCGTTAATAGCCCGCCGTTATCGGAATTACGTAGTTGGGTTTAAAGTTGCACATTATGAAGGTCACGAATGGGTTGCGGTTGACCATGCCGTTCAAGCAGGAAATATGGCCGGCGGCCTGCCGGTTATGATCGACTTTGGAGGCAGTAATCCGCCATTGTCAATCGAGGAGTTGTTCATGAAACACTTGCGCCCCGGCGACATTTTTACACATTGTTTTGGGCAGCTTGACAGCAGAGAGTATATTGTTGATCTGAATACCCAAAAAATAAAACCCTTTGTGTGGGAAGCACGTAAGCGGGGTATTTACTTTGATGTTGGTTATGGCGGTATCAGCTTTGCTTTTTCTCAGGCCATACCGGCTGCAAAAGATGGTTTTTTCCCAAATTCTATCAGTACAGATATCCATACAGGCAGCATGAATAATGCTATGAAAGATATGCTGACTACCATGTCCAAATTTCTTAATATAGGAATGGGCCTGTTTGAAGTAATACAAACCAGTACCTCAAATCCTGCAAAAGAAATTAAACATGAAGAATTGGGAAACCTTTCTGTTGGTTCAGATGCCGATGTTGCTATTTTGAATATTCGTAAAGGTATTTTTGGCTTGTTTGATTATACCGGCTACAAAATAGCCGCCGACAAGAAGTTAGAATGCGAAATGACCATTCGTGCCGGAAAAATAGTGTATGATTTGAACGGTATTGCCACGCCGATTATGGCGCCGAGGATACCCGCGAAGTCAATTGCCAGAGTTCAATAACCAAATTTAACCTATAACCAAATGAGAAGTATTTTTAAAATTTGCCTGCTGCTCATGCTGTTTTATACAAATAGCCAGGCGCAAACGCTATCAAAAGACCAACTGATATTTTACACGTCGGAGTGGAAAGGCGAGCGTTTTGATGACGGCAGGCCCAAAATACCGGATGATCTGCTTGCACGTGCCAAAAACATCGGCATTGAAGAAGCCTGGACGGTGTTACGAAACGAAGGTTACAATAACCAGTTTGAGGGTAACTGGAAAATGGTGAATGATGATGTGCCTGTAATTGGCCGTGCTGTAACAGCCTTGTTTATGCCCAGTCGCCCCGATGTAGAAAAAAATATAAAGGAACGGGGCGCAAAGGAAGGCCGAAAAGGTAATACCAATGCATGGCCTATTGATGTATTAAAAAAAGGTGATGTTTACGTGGCCGATGGTTTTGGTAAAATAAAGGGAGGAACATTAATAGGCGACAACCTGGGCAATTCCATATTCAGTAAATCAGGCAACGGGGTGATCTTTGATGGCTCGGCTCGGGATCTGCAGGGATTAAAAAGTATTCCGGGTTTCAATGCATTTGTTCGTGATTTTGACCCGTCCTATTTGGAAGAGATGGTGCTGATGGGCCTTAATACCCCCATAAGAATAGGGCATGCTATTGTAATGCCCGGCGATCTGGTTATTTCCGAAAAAGAAGGTGTGCTGTTTATACCTGCTCATTTAGCAGAAAAAGTTGTAGCGACTGCAGAATTTATCGCCCTCCGTGACGAATTTGGACATGCTATGCTTAAATCGGGTAAGTTTACCACGGGCGAAATCGATAGCCAGTGGACAAACCCCATCAAGGAGGCATTTTTAAAATGGCTGGATCAAAATCCCGGCAAAGTAAAAATGACACGCGCGCAGTTAGATGCTTTCATGGAGAAAAGAACCTGGTAGTTATACAATCTTAAATTATAATAAATTGAATAGTTTTAATATTTATAAGATAGTAGCGGGATTATCAGTGATATGCCTGCTTATTTCGGCTGCCTTTTTTTACCGCGGAAGTATAGAACAGGCCGGACCATTCCTGATCGCTTTTTTTGTAACGCTGGCCATTTCGTTTCGGGGATTTACATTGCTTAAAGGCTTCTCTTACACGCTTATCATTTTTGCCGCGGTTACCACCGCTTTATATTATCCGCAGTATTTTATCCAGGTAAACGGAGTTAAACTGGCAGTGCTCATCACACCGCTTATACAACTTATCATGTTTGGCATGGGGACATCTATGAGCATCAAAGACTTTGCAGGTGTAATTAAAATGCCTAAAGGGGTATTTATTGGTGTATTCAGCCATTTTCTGATCATGCCATTGTTGGGGTTTACATTAGCTAAATTGAGCGGTTTTCCACCAGAAATTGCAGCAGGTATAATTCTTATCGGCTGTTCGCCAAATGGAATGGCTTCAAATGTTATATCATACCTTGCAAAGGCCAACCTGGCCTTATCTATTACAATTACAGCGGTTTCAACCATGCTTGCGCCAATTTTTACACCATTATTGATGAAACTGCTTGGAGGCGCCTTTATTAAAATAGATATGCTGAACATGATGTGGGATATTACCAAAATGGTGATAGTGCCCATTGGAGTGGGTATTCTGTTTAATAAATACCTGCTTAAAAGAGCGAAGTGGCTTGAACGCGTTATGCCAATGGTATCTATGTTTGGTATTGCATTTATTATCGTGATCATTACCGCAGCCGGGCGAAGCAGTTTGCTCAACATTGGTTTCATGCTTATTTTCCTGGTGTTAATTCATAACCTGATGGGCTATACCCTGGGCTATTGGTCGGGCAGATTGTTTAAAATGAATGAGCGTGATTGCCGCACAATGGCTATAGAAGTTGGGATGCAAAACGGAGGCCTGGCATCGGGTTTGGCTAAGGAGATGGGTAAAATTGCTACCGTTGGTTTAGCCCCGGCCGTATTTGGCCCCTTGATGAACATCACCGGCTCTTTACTGGCAAATTACTGGCATCGTAAGCCGATAAAAGAACAATAGCCCACGGGCAACAACAGGTAAAGCTCCCCGCAAACATGCGCGGCGGCAGGCATGAGTTATTTTGATAGCTCATGCCTGCCGCCGCGCTTTGTACAAAATTCTCCCCAACACCCATCCACTCAAAAAGATATTAATCTTTTAATTTAAGATGTTTTAAAGTTGCATTGATCAACGTAATTCATTTTTTAAGGAAATATGACCCACGCAGACAAACTAAATTGCTAAGTTAAGCAGCTGATCCTCAAATTTAATCAACTAAAAGGTTCAAAATTTGCAGTTTTTGCAGTAATACACATCACTTTTTAATCAACCCTATTATTAATTGATTACCTGTATGGTAAAGTGTTAATTATTTACCCGACTTAACATATTATAAGCTTTTTCTTTACCTTCATGCTTCAATTATATTAACTGACCCATGAGAAAATCACTTTTAACATTAGTACTGTTATTTGTTTTTTTAATTGCATATGCCCAAAACCTTACTCCAAGACAATTATTTCCGGGTTTATTTGAGGCGGTACAGCTTACTGACATATTTCCTGATAATAAGATATTTGTTGATGCTACACCCAAGCGCAGCCCTGAACTGATCATGAAGGATTATGAAACACAAAAAAATAAGCCTGAATTTGATTTGAAACAGTTTGTGAACGATAATTTTTTTATTCCCGGTACGCACAATGACGCCTTTAAGAGCGATATATCAATGGGGATACGCAAACATATAGATACCCTTTGGCAGGTGCTTTACCGCAGGCATGATACGGTTTCAAAATATTCATCATTGTTGCCTTTGCCCCATGATTTTATAGTTCCCGGCGGACGCTTCCGCGAAACGTATTACTGGGATTCATACTTTACTATGCTTGGCCTGCAGGAGAGCCATAAAACAAAGGTCATTGAAAATATGATCGATAATTTTGCCTACCTGATTGATAAGTATGGATTTATACCTAACGGCACCCGCACTTATTATTTAACGCGGTCACAGCCTCCGTTTTTTTCATTAATGCTTGATCTGCTGGCTAAAGATAACGGCCCCAAAGTACTGGTTAAATATCAGCCCGAGCTGTTAAAAGAATATGCCTATTGGATGGAAGGCGCCGGCAAACTAAAACCAGGTCAGGCACACCGTATGGTGGTACGGATGCCCGGCGGCGAATTACTGAACCGTTACTGGGACGACTCTGACAAACCACGGGAAGAATCATTTAAAAAGGATGTAGATGCTGCTAAAACAACCCTGCAAAAGCCAGGCGATTTTTACCGGAACATCCGGGCGGCTGCAGCGTCGGGCTGGGATTTTAGCACCCGCTGGTTTGATACAACGGGTAAGCTGGCAACCATTCAAACTACCAATATTATTCCGGTTGATCTCAATTGCCTGCTTTATCATCTGGAGCTATCTATAGCCCGTTCCTTCCAATTACAGGGAAAAGGCAGCGAATACCGTGTTTATTTAACCAAAGCCACACAGCGTAAAAAGGCCATACAAAAATATAGCTGGAGCGCAGGTACCGGCTGGTTTATGGATTATAACTGGAAACTAAATCATATTACCCCTCATCAAACCCTGGCTGGCGTATTTGCACTTGAATTTAAAATAGCAAATGCCAAACAGGCCGAAATAATGGCTAAAGCGCTTAAAATAAAGTTTTTTAAATCTGGCGGGCTCCTTACTACGTTTAACAGATCAGGGCAGCAGTGGGATAGCCCTAATGCATGGGCACCATTGCAATATATGGCTATTGATGKTTTAAATAAATATAATCAAAACATTTTGGCCAGATCAATTGCTGAAACATGGATCCGTACCAATATCAGGGTTTTTGGCGATACCGGTAAGCTAATGGAAAAATACAATGTATTGGATACTGATGCAAAAGCTGGTGGCGGAGAATACCCCCTGCAGGACGGCTTTGGGTGGACAAATGGTGTTTTACTAAACTTGTTGAACCACTATCAGGTTGATCAGTTATAATACTATTTGAATAATTACCGCTTGCTGCTAATAAATTAAAATGCAACTAAAATCTTTTTTAATGATTTTAACCCAGGTTTTTAGCAGGGCCTACTATAAGTTAATCTATTTACTATGAGAATTTGTTTACCTATTTTATTTCTTGTAATTTTTGGATGTGCAGCCTTTGCATCACCCAAAACAGATAGCCTTCTTAATGAACTGAAGCGTGAGCTGACAAGGAAAAAAATTTATGACGATCAAAAAGAAGCGCATGTAAAACAGTTGAAAGCATCATTATCAACTGTTCCGTCGGCAAATTACAATTTGCGATATCTGCTTTGCAGTAATATTTACGAAGAGTACAAAGTATATCAGTTTGATTCGGCTTATGTGTATATCAATAAAATGCAAAACATAAGCAATATACTTCAGGATGCCCCTAAACAAAGTGATTGTAAATTAAAGTTGGGTTTTATACTGCTTTCGGCAGGCATGTTTAAAGAGGCGTTTGATTGTTTTAATGGAATTGATGTTCATCTTTTAAATAACGATTTAAAAATTCAGTATTATGCATTAAGAGCCAGGGCTCATTCAGACCTGGCCGATTATGACAATAATATTTATTATAGTCAACACAACAATGAACTATCTATAAAGTACCTGGATTCAACTATTGCACTTTGTAAGCCAAACTCGTATGATTATTTGATGCAACAGGGGAATAAACAGGTAAGATTGGGTGATTTAAAAAAGCCATCGGAGTATTATACCCGTTTATTAAACAGCTTTCCCCTAACTACTCATCAGCGGGCTATGGTGGCTACCGGCCTCAGTGCTTTTTACAAAGGACCTTCACAGATAGGGGAGCGTACTGATCTTTTGATCATTGGTGTTATTAATGATATCAGATCATCAACAAAAGAAACCCTGGCCAGCTTTGAATTAGGCGATCTGTTGTATAGGAACGGTAATATAAAAGATGCCTACATCTTTATAAACCAGGCTATGGATGATGCCGAATACTATGGCGCCCGGCTCAGAAAAATAAAAATAGGTGCCGTATTGCCTGTAGTGGCAGCTGAAAAGCTGGTTTTAATGGAGAAAGAAAAAAATAAATTCCTTGTTTATCTTTTATCCATAGGCGCTGTTTCCATATTAGTGCTGATGATCTTCTTTATTATATTTAACCAGCTGAAACGCTTAAAAGTTAAAGAAAAGATCATTGAGGAAAAAAACCAGCAGTTAGAAAGCACCAATGATAAGCTTATTGAAGATACACATATTAAAGAAGAGTATATCGGGTACTTTTTTAACGTTATATCGGGCTATATATTAAAGCTTGAAAAATTAAAAAGAAATATTGACAGGAAGCTTGCCGCAAGGAAATATGATGATATTCAACTGGTTGTAAACGAAATAAATATTAAAAAAGAACGCGACCTGCTGTTTTACACGTTCGATCATATCTTCCTGAAAATATTCCCCAATTTTATTACAGTTTTTAATTCACTTTTTAAACCGGAAGATCAGATATGGCCCAAAGATCACGAGGTGTTAAATACCGATCTGCGCATTTTTGCATTGATTAGGATGGGTATAAACGATAACGAAACTATTGCCAATATTTTGGAGTACTCCGTAAATACAATATATGTATATAAAATGCGCATCAAAGCCCGCTCAATACTTCCGGGAGATCAGTTTGACGAAAAAATAATGGCCATAAAAGCGGTTGATGTATTAAATAAGCCCTGATCAAAATGCAGCCGGTTTTATGCAAAAAAGCTAAACATTGGTGATATAAGCATATTAAAACAGTTAAATTTTATTTATACTTTTTCAGATTTGGTTATTTACAATCGCTTGATTGTTAAATATTTAACTTTATAAAAGGTCAAATATATTTATATTTTAAGAAAAAAAATAGGTAATGCACTAATCTACCTATTACTTTGTGACGCTCATTTAAGGCAAGGTGAATACTGAATTATTTCACCTGATAAATGACCTTTCCAAACGCAAAGTATAACCCTATATAATTAAAATTTTCCTGTAAGTGACCTTGTTGGGTTGCTATCCCTGCTAAAGGATATTTAATTTTTGCATTAAGTGGATTAACTGCTATGGCTTTGCTTTTGGCATTTTATCGGTAATGAACTTTTTTGAATTATAAAATAACCAATATGAACAGTAAATATACAAATACCTATAGTCCGCCGTAACAATTAAATACCAATAAACCATGAACTATACAGGTTTATACGAAGAAAATAACATCAATAGTTATTTCATATTATAAATCACCAGGTATACCTAAAATCAAACCATTTAAACATTAAATCTAAATTTATGCAGCTAAAAAATTTACTTAAAGTAAGCTGTCTTGCCGTTTTTTGTTTCTTTGCTGTGCCGGTAATGGCGCAAAACAAAGTAATAACCGGTAAAGTTACAGACTCACATGATGGCTCACCATTACCAGGTGTATCCATTGTGGCAAAAGGCTCAACTATTGGTACTAATTCTGGTCCCAATGGTGAGTTTAAACTTTCATTGCCAGCCTCGGCAAATACTATTGTACTATCATTTGTGGGTTATGCGAAACAAGAGGTTGATGTTACCGGCAAAACAATTGTAAATGTTGCAATGGTTGGTAGCGCTACCGCATTAAGTGAGGTACAGATTGTTAGCGTAGGTTACGGTTTCCAGCGTAAAAAAGATCTTACCGGTGCTGTTTCTAACATTTCGGCTAAGGATTTTAACCAGGGTGCTATCATTAACCCGCTTGACCAGGTTCAGGGCAAGGTAGCAGGTTTGGTTATTACCCAGGGTGGTGGTGACCCTAACCAATCGGCTTCGATACGTTTAAGGGGGCAAACATCAATTTCAGGTAACCAATCGCCATTATTTGTGGTTGACGGTATACCGCTTGATGACCCAACTCAGTTTCAGAATATAGCTCCGGCTGATATTGCGTCGTACGATGTGTTAAAGGATGCGTCGGCAACTGCCATTTACGGTTCACGCGGTGCAAACGGCGTTATCATTGTGAATACCAAAAAAGGCAGTGCAGGTAAAACCCAGGTTGAATATAACGGCTACGTGGGTGTTTCTAAACAAAGTAAATATTGGGATCTGCTAAATACCGCCGAATACTTGGCTACACCTCAGGCAAAAGCCAACCCTCAAAAAGGACAAGGCGAATCTGATGATGTTAATACCGACTGGCAACGTGCCATTACGCGCACCGCTTTAACGCACAGCAACAACGTTGCTATATCAGGTGGTGCAAATGGCTTTAATTATCGGGCATCATTAAACTATCAGAACCAGCAGGGGGTAATTATCAATAGTAACAAGGAGCAGCTGGGTTTACGCTTTAATGCAGAGCAAAAAGCGTTGAACGATAAATTGGATATTCAATTAGGTATATCAAATGTTAACACTAACCGTAGCTTAACAAACTATAACGCTATTGGTTATGTATTTAATGCATTGCCAACTATCCCTATCAAAAATGCCGACGGATCATTTAATGACTATGGTGCAGGTTATAATGCCTACAACCCGGTTCTGTATTTAACAAATACCTATAACAGGCATAATGAGTATTTGACCAATATAAATGCAAGTATCAATTACACACTGCTTCCCGGCCTTAAAATAGGTGTTACGGGTTCTACTACACGCAACAATGTGCAAACCCACTATTTTGTACCCCGGTTTGTAGCTCAAAATAGTAACAGCATGGCTGTGGACAGTAACTTGAACACTAACTCTTACAAAGGAGATATCCACCTTAATTTTGACAAGAGTTTTGGCAAGCATAATATTTCTGCAGTAGCTGTAGCTGAAAAAAGCACTTTCCCTACCAATTACTTTTTTGCAGGATCGCAACAGTTAATATCAGAAGGAAGTTTGGATAATGCCTTAGGTACCGGTTTAATATTCCCTCCTCCCGGTTCTTACAAAGATGATAATGAGTTGAAATCGTTGCTTGCCCGTGTAAACTACAATTACGATGGTCGTTTTTATGCAACCGCTTCGGTACGTCGTGACCAGTCGAGTAAATTTGGTAGCAATTACCAGGTGGGGTATTTCCCATCATTTGACCTGGCTTATCGTTTAAAACGCGATTTAGTAAATAACGTTGATTGGATTAACGATTTAAAATTACGCATTGGCTATGGCCGGGTAGGTAATGCAAATGGCATAGGCCCTTACAGCAGTCTGGCATTGGTTGCACCGGGTAATAAATTTTATGATGGTACAACCGGTTATTATCCATCCAGCTATGCTCCTAACCAAAATGCTAACCCTTACCTGAAATGGGAAACCAGGATAGGACGCAACGTAGGACTTGATTTTTCTTTATTTAATGATCGTTTATCAGGCGATATCAACTATTATAATGATAAAACCCAGGATTTGCTTTTTGCTAATACGGTGCCAACTCCTCCAAACCTTGTAGGTACCACATTTTCAAACGTGGGTGCATTAACTAATAAAGGGATTGAAATTGCGCTTACCGGCCAGATTTTAAAAGGCGAGGGCCTTAACTGGACAGCATCGGGTAATATAAACTTTGTTAAAACCAGGATCGCGAATCTGTCAGGTACACTGGCCGATGGTACAAAGGTAAACACCAGTTTTTTTGAAGTTGGTTTTGCTCAGGGCCAGGGCTTAAGTTCAACGGCCATTACCCGTTTTGTACCGGGATATGCTCCTTACGTATTTTATCTGCCGCATAGCACAGGTGTAAATGCACAGGGTGTAGAGTTGTTTGATGGCAAAACCCTTGCTGACTATCCGGGCCAAAATCCACCTAAACACTATATTGATCCAAGTCCAAAATTTAATTATGGGCTTAATAACAGCTTTAATTATAAAGACTGGAGTTTCAGCTTCTTTATACGCGGCGTTTACGGACAAAAAATATTTAATAACACTCTGTTAGATTATGAAACCGTTACCCGTTTGCCTACTACCAATACAACCAGGGCAGCATTAACCAACGGTATTACAAGCAACCCAACCCAATCAGACAGGTGGCTGGAAAATGCATCATACCTGCGATTGGATAACGCATCAATAGGCTATACATTTAAACAAGTTAAAGGTTTAAACTCATTAAGAGTATATGTAGCAGCTAACAACCTGTTTGTTATAACTAAATACAGAGGCCTTGATCCGGAGGTTACTGTAGCCGGAACAAACCAGGCTTATATAGATGCTGATTACGGTGGTTATGCATATTACCCTAAAACAAGAACTTTTACATTCGGTACAACTGTGTCATTTAAATAACTGTTTGTAAATCAAATTTTAAAGAGATGAAAAATAAAAAAATATTACAACTGATCGCATTCATGGCAGCAGGCAGTTTGATTATGCAGTCATGTCAAAAGCTCGATAAAAAAACATATACCGTTATACCTATTGATAATTTTTATCAAACACCGCAGCAAATAGCTGCTGGTTTGGCCCCGGCTTATACTGCTTTAACACCATTACAAACAGAAAACGTATTTCAGTTAAATGAAGCCTCAACTGACGAAATGATCATACCAACACGCGGTAACGACTGGTATGACGGTGGTGTGCATACACAATTATGGACACATAATTTTGCGGTTGATAATTCAAATGTTAATGGTGGCTGGACTGATCTGAGTGCCGGTATAACCAAATGTAACTTTGTTATCAGCATAATTAATGGTTTAGCCAGTAAACCTGCAAATGCTCCGGTTCTTATTGCCGAGATCAGCGTTCTGCGCGATTATTACTTGTTTTTAATGATGGACCTTTATGGTAATATACCACTGGTAACCACCTATAGCTCCAGCGCAAGCTTAGCACCGGTAAAGAGGTCTGATATTTATGCTTACCTGGAAAGCGATCTTACCAAGAACGTTCCACTGTTATCAGGCGATAATGCTACAAAAAACCCAGGTATATATGGTCATATGAATAAATGGGCAGGTTACATGCTGTTAAGCAAGCTCTATTTAAATGCACAGGTTTATACCGGTACCCCTCAATGGGAAAAAGCCGAAACTACCGCTCAAATGGTTATTGATTCAAATAAGTACAGTTTGCAGCCTAACTTTTTCGACAATTTTACTTACAACAATCGTGGGTCGGTTGAAAATATATTTTGTATACCATTCAATTATCCGCTCATTAAAGGGAACGTAATTCAAATGTACACGCTGAATTACAATAATAACCAAACGTTTAATTTAACCAATCAACCGTATAACGGGTTTTGTGCGCCAACCAAATTTTACCGTTCATTCAGCGATGTTGATGTGCGTAAAAAAATGTGGTTGGTTGGCCAGCAATATACATCAGCAGGTGCGCCAATAGCGGGCACGGTATTAAGCCCCTATGTTAATGAGCTTAGTAACCCTGCCGATAGCTTTAAATATGCAGGTGCCCGAAGTGTGAAATATCAGCCGCAACCGGGTACAGGCAGCGATGGTACAAGCAATGATGGTGTGCGTTTCAGGTTAGCTGATGCTTATATGATGGCGGCCGAAGCCCAATTGCATCAAAATAAACTGAGTGCGGCTTTGATCAATGTAAATAAAATAAGAACAAGGGCAAATATGCCGGGTTTTACCAGTTTGTCATATGACGATCTGCTTGCTGAACGCGGTCGTGAGTTTGCCTGGGAAGGCTGGCGCAGAAACGATCTGATCAGGTTTGAAGTAGCAACCGGCATCAAATATTTTACCGGGCCACGTGTACCCGGGAAGTCTCAGGATGCTGCAGATAACCACACTTTTCTTTATCCAATACCGCAACCTCAAATTAATACTAACCCCTTATTAAAACAAAATCCGGGTTATAATTAATTGATTTAAGATTTACCAGTTACAACAATGGAACAGCTTTATGCTGTTCCATTGTTTTTAATAAAAGCTTCAATCTGTAATAAAACAGGTAATATTATACTGTAAATTTTAGCCGTTACACATAACATGAAAAAAGCAATAATTGCATTAGTCATTCTAATAGTTATAGGCTTTATCCCATTTCAACAACATAGCAGTGTAAGCATACGATCAAATTATTTTGATGTTTGCCAGCAGTTAATACATGCCGGTAATTGGAAAAGATGGGAACCTCAAATAAATAATTATGCGGATCATCAGATAAGCACCCAAAGCTTTAACTCCGGTTTTTTGATAAGAACACCCAGTCAGATTTTTAACATTAAAAACGTTGGTGCCAATACCTTTAATGTCGTAAACACATTAAATCATATTGAACATCATAGTTTTTATACGGTTGTGCCCGAAATTAAAAATAGCTATGCCACCATAGTTATTAATGCCAAAACCAATGTATTTAAATGGCTTATTTCGCAGTTTGAACCATCTGCACAACCTGCTTATCTGATGTTAAGCTTAAAAGCTTTTATGGAAAATCCCAGGCTTTATTATGGCTTTACCATTAATGAAAAAAATGTAACCGAAAGCTACCTCGCCGTTAAAAAGGAAACCATCCTGGCTAAAAATAAATATCCTGAAATAAATAAAGCAGCAAATGATATCAATAGCTTTATTGCCCAAAGCAATATCAAAGCAGTGTCTTCATTATCAGGATCTTATTATTCACATCAGTCTGATTCTTTGCAAATATTAATAGGTATACCAGTAAATAAACAGGTAAATTCAACGAGTGCAATTACCTTTATGCATATGCCGGGTGGTAAAGTAGTAGTAGGCGATTATTATGGCAAATACAGCGAAAGACAAAAGCTTTATACAGCTATGGAAAAATATATACAAGATCATGATTTAAAAAAGCAGGTGCTGCCATTTGAAAGATATTTAAATAATAAGGTTCCTGCGGGCGACAATGATATGGTTAATATGCAGGTTAATTATCCGGTGCTTTAATATGGCTCAAATTATACGTTACAGGATCCTTCCTTTTTTATGGCTGCTTGTTTTGGGCATGATGTCATGCAAACAGAAACCGGCCTTACCGCCTCTTTTTGAGCAGTTGCCATCATCACAAACCAATATTCATTTTGTAAATCGCATCAGCGATAATGACCGTCCCGGTATTTTAGATTACCTGTACTACTACAATGGTGGGGGTGTTGCCGTTGGCGATATTAATAATGATGGCCTGCCCGACTTGTTTTTTACAGCCAATCAAAAAGGAGGTAACAAACTATATTTGAACAAAGGCAACTATAAATTTGAAGATATTACCCAAAAGGCCGGTGTTGCCGGTACTGCCGACTGGAACACAGGGGTAACCATGGCCGATGTTAATAATGATGGCTACCTGGATATTTACGTATGCGCTGTAGCCGGTAAGTTGAATTTAAAGGGACACAATACACTCTATATAAACAATCACGACGGTACATTTACAGAGAGAGCTGCCGAATATGGGCTTGATTTTTCGGGCTACTCCACACAGGCTGTTTTTTTTGATTACAACCACGATGGCAAGCTCGATTGTTTCCTGCTCAATCAGTCTGATCATTCTGTTGCTGTTTATGGCGATACTTCATCACGAAAAACGGAGAATAAACTGGCTGGCAGCAAACTCTACCTCAATATAAATAATCATTTTACTGATGTAACTAAAAAGGCGGGTATTTATAATAGCGCGCTGGGGTATGGGCTTGGGGTAGCCGTTGGCGATTTAAACAATGATGGCTGGGAGGATATATACGTAGGCAATGATTTTCATGAAAATGATTATTACTACGTCAACAACCACAATGGAACTTTTACAGAATCAGGTGCCAAACATTTTAACCATTACAGTCGCTTTAGCATGGGTAACGATATGGCCGATTTTAATAATGATGGCCAGCTTGATATAATAACAGCCGATATGTTGCCCGCCGAAGAATCGGTACTTAAAAGCTATGGTGCCGATGAGTCATATGATCAGTATAAATTAAAGATCACCCTCAATGGTTTTCAGGATCAGTACTCGCGTAACGCGCTTCAGAAAAATATGGGCAACGGCGAAGCCTTTAGCGAAGTGGCATTAATGGATGGTGTAGCCGCTACCGATTGGAGCTGGAGCCCCTTGCTGGCCGATTTTGATAATGACGGCATCAAAGACCTGTTTATTGCCAATGGCATAAAGCGCCGGGCACTGGATATGGATTATGTAGTATATGTTTCTAATGACCAGGTTCAGGGTATGTTGAGTACACGTGGTTATGATAGCCTGGTGTTGGATAAAATGCCGGTGGGAGCAGTGCACAGTTATTTATTTAAAGGGAATTTAAACGAAAAATTTGAAGATAAAAGTCAGGACTGGGGCATGCGCGATCCCGGTTTGGCCAACGGTGCGGCCTATGCCGATCTGAACAATGACGGCCGGCTTGAACTGATAACCAATAACGTAAACCACGAAGCCGGCATTTACAAAAACACATCAACCAAAACAACGTATTTAACGCTCAGGTTTACCGGCCGGCAGGATAATAAGTTTGGCATAGGTGTAAAGGCTTATGTTTTTTGCAAGGGGCAAATGCAATACGAGCAGCTGATGCTTACGCGCGGGTTTCAATCGTCGGTTGAGCCGCGGCTGCATTTTGGTTTGGGTAAAAAGCAAAGCGCGGATAGTATTTTAATTGTTTGGCCAAATCAAACCTGCCAGCTATTGAAAAATATAAAGGCCAATCAGCAGGTAACCATTGATCAGCGAAATGCAGGCGGTAAATTTAATTATAACCAGTTTTTTCCGCCGCAGCAACCTGTTTTTAAAGAAATAACCAATACGATCCATATTAACTGGAAACACAAGGAAGATGATTTTGTAGATTTTAACCAGCAACCCCTTATCCCGCACATGCTTTCGGCCGAAGGGCCGCGGATGGCCGTTGCCGATGTGAACCATGATGGTTTGGAGGATTTTTATGTTTGCGACGCACGAAACCAACCTGGCGCGTTGTTTATTCAAACCGCTAACGGCGATTTTAAACCATCGCCACAACCCGCTTTCGTAACAGATTCGGCAAGTGAGGATGTGGATGCAGTTTTCCTGGATGCCAATCATGATGGCTTTCCCGATCTGTATGTAGCAAGCGGGGGAAATGAATTACCCAATGGAGCCCCTGAACTGGCCGACCGGCTGTATATGAACGATGGCAAAGGTAATTTTATACGTTCGGCTAATATTCCATCAATAAAATTAAATAAATCGGCAGTAGCGGTTGCCGATGTGAACCATGACGGCTATCCAGATATTTTTGTAGGCGGTGCGCCGGATAGCTTTGGGTTTGGCAAAATTCCTGAGTCGTATTTATTAATGAATGATGGCCATGGCGTATATCACCAGGCAGCCATTCCTGATGAATTAAAACATGCCGGTATGCTGCGTTCGGCTGCCTTTGCCGATCTGGATAATGATGGCTGGCCAGATCTGGTAGTGGCTGGTGAATGGATGCCTGTAAAAATTTACCTCAATAAAAAAGGAAAATTAACGGAATTACATCAAACCGGTATAGACAAATTATCGGGCTGGTGGCAAAAGGTGGTATTGGCCGATGCTGATGGCGATGGAAAAATTGATATATTGGCTGGTAATTACGGCAGCAATTCCAAGCTGAAACCAACCATTGATGAACCATTGAAACTGTACCTGGCCGACCTGGATAAGAATGGCACCATTGATCCGATAGTGGCTTATGGTATTGATCAAAAATATTATACATTTTTAGGCAAGGGAGAGATTGAAAGACAGGTACCTTTAATTAAAAAGAAGTTTTTATACTTTCATGATTTTGCCGGTAAAACGGTTGAACAGTTATTTGGCGACTCATTAAATGATAATAAACCATTAAAGGCTGCATCTTTTCAGTCAGGTGTTTTTTATAATAAAGGGAAGGGTAATTTTGAGTTCAAAGCATTTCCGTCATCGGCACAAATTTCACCGCTTTTCGGACTCAGCGCATTTTCTGCAGGCAATGGCAAAGGGATATTAGCCGGTGGCAATTTCAGCGGGGTATTACCTTATGAGGGCAAGTATGATGGGGACTATGGTGATGTACTATTTATTGACGGTAACCGCGACGTTGAAAATATTTCGCCGCTATCATCCGGGTTTTTGCTTCGTGGCCAGGTAAGGGATATTAAAACAATTAAAACCGCGACCGGTATAATTTATGCCGTTGCTTTCAATAACAAACCAATTAGGTTTTTTAAGTTAAATAACTGATATGAATAAAGTACATGTGTTGTTGATTGGCCTGTGTTTATTGGCCGGCAATAAATTGCGCGCCCAAAATTCATGGCTCATAAAAGCAGATAAGATAGACCCCGCCAACTATTACGGCATTACAGTAGCCAATGGCATGATAGGCATTGTATCATCACCAGAGCCGTTTAAGGTCAAAAATGTAGTGCTTGCCGGTGCTTATGATCTGTATGGCCGTGGCCGGGTAAGCAATTTCCTGAACAGCTTTAACCTGCTCAACATGTACATGGAAATAAACGGTAAGCGCATTGATGCCAAAAACATCAGCAACTTTAAACAGGAGCTGGATATGCAGCATGCCGCATTTACTACCACCTTTGATTATGGCGATGCAGCCACGGTTAAATATACTTATTACTCCCTAAGGCAATTACCTTTTACGGTATTGATGGATATTAGTATAACGGCTAAAAAAAGCATCAATATTACCGCCGCGAGTGTGATGGAAGCGCCGGATGCTTTAAAGGAAGTTCAGAATTATTATAATGAGATTGACAGGCCGCATGTAACCATCAGCCTGCTTACCTCTACCGCGAAAAGCCCTACAGGTAAATTGCAGCTTTGCGCCTCCAACACCTTTTTGTTTAACGAGGCGCACGGCCAGGAACCCCGGGTGATTCATGAAATGTGGGACAATAACATGCACCTCATGAAATTCAGCAAAAGCATTGCTGCCGGGCAAACTTATCAGTACGCGCTTGCCGGCTCATCCATCACCTCGGCCCATGACGCCGACCCGCTGAACCAGGCCGAGCGGCTCACCATGTTTGCCAAGCTCGAAGGTCGTGATCGCCTGATACAATTCCATAAAAAAGCCTGGGACGAGCTATGGAAAAGTGATATTAAAATTGAGGGCGACGCGCAGGATCAGCAGGATGTGCATAGTATGCTGTATCATTTATATTCGTTCTCCAGGGCGGGCACGGCTTACTCACCATCGCCCATGGGTTTATCAGGCTTAGGCTATAATGGTCACGTTTTTTGGGATGCCGACTTGTGGATGTACCCGGCTTTGCTGGTACTGCACCCCGAAATTGCGAAATCCCTGGTAGAGTATCGTTTTCAGCGATTGGCCGCGGCTAAGCAAAATGCATTTTCGCACGGCTACAAAGGCGCCATGTTCCCCTGGGAAAGTGCCGATAGTGGGGTAGAAGAAACTCCGGTTTGGGCTTTGAGCGGCCCGTTTGAGCACCATATAACCGCCGATGTGGCTTTAGCCGCCTGGAACTACTATTGCGTTACCCAGGATAAGCAATGGTTGCTGGAAAAGGGGTGGCCTATCCTGTCGGCCACGGCCGACTTTTGGGCAAGCAGGGTAGAGCGTAACGGCGATGGTCACTATGATATTAAAAATGTGGTAGCTGCCGATGAATGGGCCGAGAATGTAGATAATAATGCCTTTACCAATGCCGCCGCGAAAGCAAATTTGCAAAGTGCCATCGCCACCGCGAAAATATTAGGCCTGACTGCCGATCCCGACTGGCAGCAGGTGGAACAAAATATACCTATCCTGAAATTTCCTGATGGCGTTACCAAAGAGTTTGCAAGCTATAAAGGCGAAGGTATTAAACAGGCCGATGTAAATCTGCTGGCTTATCCGCTGAAAACCATTACCGACCCGGCGCAGATCAAAAAAGACCTGGAGTATTATGAAACCCGTGTGCCTAATGAAGGTACCCCTGCTATGACACAGGGCATATTCACCCTGTTGTATGCCCGTTTGGGTAATGGTGATAAGGCTTATCACTTTTTTAAGGATGCCTTTGAACCTAATCTATTGCCGCCATTCCGTGTTATTGCCGAAACCAAGGGTGGTACCAATCCCTATTTTGCAACCGGTGCCGGTGGCATTGTTCAAAGCCTGCTCATGGGCTTTGGCGGTTTGGATATAACCCCAGATGGTGTAACACAGCTTAAAAGCAAGTTACCCAAAAACTGGAAATCATTAACCATAACTGGTGTAGGGCCTGATAAAAAAACATATGTTGTTAAGTGATATCTGCTAATATGTTTAGTGATTGAATAAAAGAATCAAAAAAAGCCATGTCATTTCGACGAGCCTGGCAGGGTCTGGCACAGGGGCGAGGAGAAATCTTATACAAGCGAAATAGCAAACGGGCAAATCATATCATATAAGATTTCTCCTTACGCAACGCTCAATGCCCTTAGGGTTCGTCGAAATGACATGGTTTATAGTATATATCAAGTAAATAAGGGAGATGAATTTCTAATCGCCGAACAAACCATATAATATGAAACCATTGCTGATTTTTATAGCCGCTGCCCTGTTTTTTACTTCCTGCAAAAAATCAGATTATAAAAGCATTTTACATGATCCGGCTTTGTACAGCCGTACGGTACATGAATTAAACAGGGTGGTAATGGGTAATAATTTTTCGCCGGTGGTAGCTTCCCGCAATTATGCGTATGCAACCGTGGCCGCGTACGAGGTTATCGCGGCCGGTTATCCGCAGCAATACCGCTCACTGGCGGGCCAGTTAAACGGCCTGAAAACGGTCGCCAAACCACCGGCAAACCTAACTATTGATTATGAATACGCCGCCTTGCTGGCTTTTTGCAAGGTAGGCGAGGCAGTAACTTTTCCGGAAGGAAGCTTAAAATACTATACCGATAGCCTGCACAATATAGCCGTTAAGCGTGGTATGCCATCAACCGAGATCAGCAACTCCGAGGCTTATGCCAAGGCTGTGGCAGCCTCTATTATGGCCTGGAGCAAAAAAGATAATTACCTTAAAACCCGCAGCGCTACAAAGTTTGCCATTAATGATTCGCCGGGCAGGTGGATACCTACCCCGCCGCTATATGGCGAAGCTGTTGAGCCGCACTGGGGCGAGATCAGGACCATGGTAATGCACAATGCCAAAGAATACAGCGTACCGCAACCGCCCCAGTTTAATGTGACCGACAAAAACAGCAAATATTACCAGGAGGTGATGTATATAAAGGGCGCGGTTGATAGCCTGACGCATGACCAGGCTCACATGGCCGATTTTTGGGATGATAATCCCGGTAAGCTCAATGTAACCGGTCATGTTATGTTTGTTACCAAAAAGTTTTCGCCGCCGGGCCATTGGCTAAGCATAACCGGCATTGGTGCAAAACAGGTAAATGCCGATTTTAATAAAACGGTGTATGCTTATGCAAAAACGGCCATCGCGCTGTTTGACGCGTTTATTGAATCATGGACAGCTAAATACATCTACAACACGGCCCGGCCCGAAACGGTGATCAACAAATATATTGATGCCGGCTGGCGCCCGCATTTGCAAACGCCACCGTTCCCTGAATATACCTGCGGACATTGTACTATATCTGCCGCTGCTGCCGAAGCGCTGACCAGCGCCCTGGGCGATAACGTAGCCTATACCGATACATCAGAGTTGGAGTTTGGTATAAAAAGCCGGTCGTACAAATCATTCCGGGATGCAGCGAATGAAAATGTTTGGGCAAGGTTTTACGGTGGTATACATTTTCATAATTCATGCATCGTATCAAACCGCTACGGTAAAATAGTGGGGGATTCTGTTGCTATAAAGCTGGTGATGAAAAGGTAAGTTATTGGTTATTTAGTTCTCAAATTCATTGCCCCGATCCTTTAGGTCGGGGTTAAGGTCTGTTTTTACTTCGGGCTTTAGCCTAAACAAACTTTGCTGCTACATTTGGCTAAAGCCACTAATAGATTTGATAGCTAACCCCGACCTAAAGGATCGGGGCAATGAAACGGCCACACAGCCCCAGTTGGCCCTGGCGGTTCAAATGGCCCTTAACCATTATATTTGCTTTAACAAAAAATGAAAAAATTAGAAGACCTCTTACTTTTAGGCAATCCCTTGCTGTATGAAAAGTGTGAGCCTGTTTTACCGGATGAGCTTCCGCTGGTGGCTGGCTGGGTTGCTGATCTGGATAACGTGATGAAGGAGATCAGGGCTAAATACAATTTCGGTCGGGCAATAGCCGCACCGCAACTGGGGATCATGAAAAGATTGATCTATATGAATATTGATAAACCAACGGTTTTCATTAATCCTGAATTTACTTATTTAAGCGACGAACTATTTGAGCTTTGGGATGATTGCATGAGTTTCCCAAACCTGCTGGTAAAAGTAAAACGCCATAAAAACTTAACCATAAAATACCTGGACCAAAATTGGCAACCCCATGAATGGCACATGGGGGGCGACCTGTCTGAACTATTGCAGCATGAATATGATCATTTGGATGGCATACTTTGTACCAGCAGGGCAATTGATGACAAGTCATTTAAATGGCGGCCTTAACATTTCGGGATATCCTAAGCAAAGGTTAAATATTGATTTAGTGTGATAGTTCAAGCTTTTTAATATGCTCTGCGGCATTATTATTTTGAGGGTTTAGTTCAAACGAACGTTTGTAGTTTTTAATGGCGAGTTCATTTGCTCCCAAACCTTCATACGCTTCGGCCAGACTGTCATAAGTATTGGCGCTGTTTGGATATAAGCTTACATTGAGTTTAAATATTTCGGCAGCTTCTTTTTTCCTGTCCTCATACATTAGCATATATCCCAGTTCATTCAAATCATTTTCAGGTAACTGGTAAGCCGGGTTTTTTTGTTTTTCTTTTTTTACTATTTCAATAGCCAGGTCGTAGCCATCTTTTGCCAGTTTCGCGCGCAACGCTTTAATTTCTTTGGGCGATTTAAATCCATACCCCAGCCATTGGGCCTGCCACCAGGTTTGTTTGCCAAAAAATTCGGTCAGTATATCGGGGGTAATATTTAACCCGTAACGATTATAGGTAAAGTAAACCAGGATCTCCTGTTTATCCGGAAAAGCGATACAGAACCCTTTAAAATCGCCGTTATCGCCCCAATGCCATATTGATTTTCCCAGTTCATTTTGTTGCAAGCCCACGCCAAGCCCCCAGTCAATATGCTGGTTAGCCTCCGTCACCGGATGACCAAACCAATTTCCGGTGCTTGATTTTTCAAACATCATTTGGCGGGTAGCAGGTTTTAATCCCCGGCCAGCCAATAGCGCCTGCAAAAAAATAGTATAGTCATGCGCGGTGGTTAGCAAGCTGTAGGCAGCATTCGCGTTCTTATGGCGATTAATGGCCTCGGTGCTATTACCAAAGGCGGCCAAAGTATCAAACTTACTTTCCCATGTATAACTGCTGGCGGTCATGTTGAGCGGCACAAACACCTCTTCCCGCATAATATCGTTCAAAGGTTTATTCGTTAGCTTTTCGATCACTCTTTGAAAAAACACATACCCTTCGCCCGAGTAGGAAAAGCAACTATCGGGCATAAACAACAGTTTGGCACCTTTGTCGTCTCCCCAGTTTGGTAAGCCGGTTGTATGTCTTAATACCATTCTCGCGGTTATTTTCGCGTACCTGCTATCTTTCGGATCAAACCGCTCATAGCTGCCACCCATGTAATGCAGCAGCGGGGTATCCAGGCTAAAAACGCCCCTGTCATACAAGCGAAGTGCCGCGTATGCAAAAACAGATTTACTTAATGAGGCGGCCTCGAAAATAGTATTGGAGGTAACCTTTTTATCAGAGCCTTTGCTCACGGTGCCAATATTGTAATCTGTTATCTTACCCTTTTTAGCGTAAACCAGTTGTATCCCCTGGATGCCTTCATCACTGATGAGTTTTTTCAACTTTTGCTCCTGCGAAAACGCGGAGATAGAAGCAAGGAGTAAAATAACAGCGCAGCTTATTTTTTTCATGTGATGATTGATAAAGGGATTAAATAGCAGACGCTTCAGTTTTCATTTCGTTGCAGATGAATTCAATATTACGTCAATTCATGAATTAAATTTCATTCACGGGTAAGGGTAAATCCACCGCGGCGTGTTTTAGTGGAAATGAAATATGGGAAATGACAGATCACCTGGATGTTTCCACAAAAATGGAGGCATGAATGGATAAAACATTAATTACATTGTGGCTTAAGCTGGTTGAATATGTACCAACTATCATCTGTTTGATGAGCCAGAGTTTATAAAGGTATTTGGGGATGGAGGCGATGGATAAATTATTGGTAAAATATATGCAGGGAGAGGCAAAGCTCGCCGAAATGCAGGTTATTGATCAATGGATAATTGCCAGTGAGCACAACCTAAAATACTTTACACATTTTAAACTGATATGGGATATCAGCAAGTTGCTAAAAATTGAAAGCAGAATAGACACCGAAAAAGCCTGGCAAGAATTTAAGCAATGGCAGCAAGTATACCTGCAACTGTTGTCAATATTATATTCCCAATCTTAAGACTTACAACCGGCGGTCTTCCTCGTTTATTGGCAAATCGTTAATGCTGGCAAATCGCCTTTGCATCAAACCGTTTTCATCAAACTCCCAGTTCTCATTGCCGTATGCCCGGTACCATTGTCCGCTGGCGTCATGGTATTCGTATTCAAAACGTACGGCTATCCGGTTATCCGTAAAAGCCCAAAGCTCTTTTTTTAGCTTATAGTCGAGCTCCCGTTGCCACTTGGCGGTCAGGAATTTAACAATCTCGGGCCGGCCATTTAAAAACGTGGAACGGTTGCGCCATTCGCTGTCAACAGTGTAAGCCAAAGATACTCTTTCGGGATCCTGGCTGTTCCAGGCATCTTCTGCCAGTTGAACTTTCTGCGTGGCCGTTTCAAAGGTGAACGGCGGTAAGGGTAGTTTCTGTTCCATGATGGAATAAAGGTAGACAGGTTTGCTGATAGATCAATGGTAACATTCAATGATTATATGGTATAAATCGTTGAATATTCATGCTTGCAATGGTGATTTATAAAGATCAGATCCTGGAAGGTGCTACCCCAAAAGTTTTCTTAAAGGCAAACGAAAAATGCGACAGGTCCTCAAAACCCAGTTCAAGGTAAACGTCTGAGGGGGCTTTGCCTTGTTCCTTAATTTGATAATGTGCTTCCTGCAATCTTTTTTGCTGCAACCATCTGCTGGGGGTTATATGGAAGATCTTTTCAAAATCGCGTTTAAAAGTAGCCAGGCTACGCCCGGTTAAATAGGCAAATCTTTTTAACTGCACGTTGAAGTGAAAGTTCTTATTCATAAAACCTTCCAGGTCAATTTTTCCCGGCTCGCTAAAATCAAATAAAACATCTTTAAGCTCGGGGTTGCCTTGCAGTAAGATCAGGATTGCTTCACGTAGTTTCAGGCTCAGCAGGTTTTTATCGCCGGGTTGCTGCATATGTTCGTAGGGCTGCAGCGAGTCCATATAACTTTTATAAAGCGGGTTTGGCTTCAGGCTAATGATGCTGTCTCCCTCATGTTTTTTTTCGGCTTTGTAACCATACTCCATGCTGAAATTGCGAAGTGTTGCCTGGTCAAAAAAAACGGATACAGATTTAAACTCGCCGCCGGGAGGGGGCTGTTTCAGGAACTTTACCAGTTGGTTACGCCTGCTTAAGCGAAAATCGCCTGGGCCGGAGGTATAAACCTTATCTACACCGGTAAGCGTAAGGTCGCCGGATATCTGATAGCTGAACGCATGCTCCGGAATAAACTGCTCACCCCCGCGACTCCTGGTATAATAGCAGGAATAATGAATTTCTGATTGCGGGCTGATTTGATTTTCTGTAAGCATATTGATCAAATTTAAAAAATTACAACAGCATTGCCATACGGGTTGTACAACAATGCTGTTAGGGATAACAGGACAAGTGTTTGGAAGATTGTAATCCAGTTTATATTCCCTCCCCACGGGAGGGGTGCAGTGGATTGTGCAGTGGCAGGGAGGGGTTTATACGTGCGATTAAACCTGTAATGCTCCATAAACCCCTACCTCCCCCTTCCCCCAGGAAGGAATCGCACTAAGCCCAGGCTTTCTTTTATTCTTCCGAACACCTGTGGGCACGACCCGCTTTATTACTTTTTCCCGTTTACGAAGGATTTACCAATCTCGGTGTCCAGGAAGTTCACGGCTTCGTCATGGTCGGTAGAGAGACTTACGGGTAGCCATTTTTCCATTTCGGCGGTGCGTGCCGCATCGGCATTTTTCAGTAGGCCAATGGCCTCGCTGCCCAATACCAGGTGCATGGGAGGCTCGGGATCATCAACCAGATCTACCATTACTTTAGCCGCCTTTTCAGGATCGCCCATGGGCACAAATTTTCCACTTTTAAAAAACGCTGTACGGGCATCTATGGTAGATTCATAACCTTCTACAGATGGGGCATAGCTCATAGAATTGCCGGCCCAATCGGTGCGGAAGCCACCTGGCTCTACAGCTGTTACGTGGATGCCTAAGTCGGCTACTTCTTTTGACAGAGCCTCCGTAAAGCCACCCAAACCAAACTTGGCCGCCTGGTACATGCTTAACCCGGGGTTGCCAACACGACCGCCTACCGAACTGATCTGCAGGATACGACCCGAACGCTGTTTGCGCATGTAAGGCAAAATCACGCGGGTTATTTCAATAGGTGCATACAGGTTGGTTTCCAGCTGACTGCGTACCTGCTCATCCGTAAAAGCTTCGGCAGCGCCAATAACGCCAAAGCCGGCATTGTTCACCAGTACATCAATACGGCCAAAATGCTTAACGGTATTTTCAACCGCCGCTATGATCTGCTCTTTATTGGTCACATCCAATTGTACAGGGTATAACTGATCAGGATATTTATCGGCAAGGTCTTTTAATTGTTCGGGGTTGCGTGCTGTCGCGGCTACTTTATCGCCTTTGGCAAGCGCTGCTTCTGTCAGGCTGCGTCCCAATCCGCGGGAACTGCCTGTTATAAACCAAATTTTTGTCATTGTCTTATGTTTTAATTTTGTATAACAAAGGTCGGTAGTATTTAAGCCGGCAGCTTTGTTAAAACGCTCAAGTTGCTTTGTTGAAACGTTCATTTGTTTTTGCGTTCGGGTGTTCGGTTTTTTGTGAGATGAAAAACCGGTCGCCAGTTCAAGCGTCCTTCGCTTGAACTTATATAAGTGTAAGCGTCCACGCTTACATAAACAACAATTAAAAGTAAGCGTGGACGCTTACACCAGGACATTATTCAAGCGTAGACGCTTGAACAGGCGGGGTAGTGTTCGGACACTCACGAACATTGACAAATTTTTGTTTTTATAAAGTAATAAGTATTTTGACCCGGTCATCTATTATAAAATGGAGTCTGCTTTAAACCGGAAATCTAAATTAATGCTTCGTATAATTGCCTGGTATCAAATAGCAGGCGGCTTAGTTGGAATTGGGCTCATGCTCGTAGTGGTCCTGCTCCTGATTCGCACGGCGCCACTTAGTCTGGCTACTTTCATTATGCTCGCGGCTGTGGCCTTGCACGGTTTTTCTGTTTATTGTGGTACGCTGCTGCTTAAAAATAAATATCGTGCGGGTTTAAATCTTTCTGTTATTAATCAGGCTTTGCAGCTTGTTAGCGTTGCTATTGGTGGTTATGGGTATAAATATATAGCCGGCCTGGTATTTCTGGCCGGGTTTAACCCGGCAAATTCGCCAAAAATGTATATTAGTTTTAGCTGGCGGCCTTCCTGGCAAATTTCTATTAGCGCAGGGGGTAATCATGTTGATGTCGCCATCAATATCATCGCGTTATTGCTCCTCGTTTTTATGATTTACCTGCGTGGCACTATCAATAAAACAGAAACTACCTCATGAACACCATATCTTTTTGTAACATAAATATGCCTGTTAACATCAGGTATTACGAGTTAATGCTTTTTTAATGTTTTATTAAGCCGGCGTAATTTATTTGTGCAATAATAATTAAAGTGGGAATGGCTAAACTATAAAGCATTGCTTTGATGGGATAGTTCTATAGCCAATAAAACCTATCTTGCTAAACCTATTGTATCAAGCGAAAAACCAATTATTCGCAAAATAAATTAATGATGAAGAACAAAATTTTAACCTGTACATGCACTGTTTTGCTGGCCCTGATCATGGCGTCGGCAGGGTTTGCCAAACCCGTAGCTACATTTGGTATTGATACCCTGTTGGATGCCTATAATGTACAGTGGGACACTCCGGGTCCGACGTCGGCACAATCCATGCCGCTTGGCAATGGCGATATCGGCCTCAATGTATGGGTGGAGCAAAACGGCGACCTGGCATTTTACATCAGTAAAACCGATGCCTGGGGTGGCGAGCTCGATGCGCAAAAAGACCCCTGGATGAAGCAGGGTGGAGTACTCATGAAACTGGGCGCTATACATGTTTCGGTAAGCCCCAACCCACTGGCAAAAAACACCTCCTTTAAACAAATATTAAAACTGCGTAACGGCGAAATCTGGGTACAGGAAGGCGAGGGGAAGGCCGCAGTTAAGCTGCGTGTTTGGGTTGATGCCAATCACCCGGTGATCAGGGTAGAGGCGCAAAGCGGCAGCCCGGTAACCGTGAATGTAAAACTGGATAACTGGCGAGCCGGCCAAACCGATACGGTACTTGATAATCAAAAAAACCGGATAGCCTGGTATCACCATAACTCGGCTACTGCTAACCCGCATTTGGCAAACCTTACTTTTGGCGCCATAGTTAAAGGTAAAGGCTTGGTGAGTAAGGGTGCATCAACACTGCAGTCGGGCAAAATTACCTCGCAACTTATCTCTATTTATCCATTAACAGCAGTTGCCGGCAATGGTAAGGAGTGGCTTTCCAAACTGGAAACCCAATCGGCCGGTATAGAAAAGCTGGCTTTGGAGCAAACCCGTACGGCGCATCAAAAATGGTGGCAGCAGTTTTGGAACCGCAGCCATATATTTTTAAAGGGCGATGAACAGGCTAACCAGGTTACTCAAGGCTATATTTTGCAACGTTTTGTTACCGCCTGCGCGGGGCGTGGCACTGGTCCTATTAAATTCAATGGGTCTATTTTTGTGGTAGATAACCCCAATTGGAAACATGATGGCAAACCCGACCCTCAAAATGCCGATTTCAGGGCCTGGGGCGGGCAATACTGGTTTCAAAATACCCGCGCCATGTACTGGCCCAGGCTCATGGCCGGCGATTTTGATATGATGCTGCCCCTGTTTAATATGTATGCGAAGATATTACCCGCCAACGAGGCGCAGGTGAAAAAGTTCTACAATCATGGCGGCGCATACTTTGCAGAGACAGCGCCCTTTTGGGGCGGCCTTGATTTTATGGGGCCCGATGTGAAGGCCAACTATACCAACCATTATTTTACGCCCATACTGGAGTTGAGCATGATGATGCTTGACTATTATGAATATACCGGCGATACTCAATTTGCCAAACAAACTTTGCTGCCCGTAGCCACCGCCGGATTGCAGTTTTTTGATCAGCATTTTGGCCGCGACAGTACCGGCAAGCTATTGCTCGACCCCGACAATTCTATCGAGATGTTTTGGAAGGTACACAATCCCGCGCCTGATATTGCCGGGCTACATGCGGTGCTCAGTCGCGTGATCAAATTGCCAGCTGCTTTGGTTGATGATAAAACACGGCAGCAATGGCAAAAACTATACAGCCAACTGCCGCCACTGCCGGTAGCCGTTGATAAAAAGGTGCTTTTGCCCTATACTGGCCCGCAAACCGCCAAATCATTCAATAGCGAAAACCCGGAGTTGTATGCTATTTATCCATTCAGGTTGTATGGTATAGGCAAGCCCGATCTTGACCTTGCATTGAATACTTTTAACGCCCGCAAACAACGCGCTAAAGGCTGCTGGGTGCAGGATCCCATACAGGCTGCCATGGTTGGCCTGCCCAATGTGGCTAAGGATTATGTGAGTTTTGCCTTTACCCGCAAATCGCCCGACTTGAAATTCCCGGCTTTCTGGGCCAGCGGGAATGACTATCACCCCGATGAGGACAATGGCGGTAATGGTGAAAACGGTCTGCAGCAAATGTTGATGCAGACAGATGGTAAAAAGATCACCCTGCTGCCCGCCTGGCCCGGCGATTGGGATGCCGATTTTAAGCTAAACGCTCCCTATAATACTACTGTTGAGGGTAAAGTGGTAAAAGGCAAATTGCAAAGCCTTAAAGTAACCCCCGCCAGCCGTATGGCCGATGTGGTTAATATGAGCAAAAAATAAAAAAGCGATGAAAAATATTTTTATCCTGTTGATAAGCTTGTGCATTGCTGTATCGGCAAAAGCCATAACCCGTATTACCTGCATAGGGGCAAGCATTACGCATGGCGCTACCCTGCCCGATCCGGCAAGCCAGTCGTTCCCGGGCCAGCTACAAAAACTGCTGGGCAAAAACTATCAGGTTAGTAATTTTGGTGTGAGCGGAACTACGCTGCTACGTAAAGGCAATTCACCATATTGGAGCACCCCGGCTTATCAGCAGGCGCTGAAAAGCAATCCTGATATAGTGTTTATTGACCTGGGTGGTAACGACAGCAAGCTCATTAACCGGGCGCACTACAGCGAATTTGAGAGTGACTATCACGCGCTCATCAGATCGTTCAGGCAGTTGCCATCGCACCCGCGGATCGTGTTGCTACTGGCCATGCCCTCGTTCGAAAAAGATACCACCGGTATTTATGATCCGGTGATCGTTAACCAGATCAATCCGCGCATCAGGCAGGTGGCTTATGATGAAAAGCTGGAAGTGCTTGATATGCATTCGCCATTGATAAACCATGAAGACTGGACGCCTGATAAAATACACCCCAATGTGCAGGGCTCGGCCATTGCCGCCAAAAAGTTGTATGATGTTGTAGTGCAGCCGCGCGATACCGGGTTTGATATTTTTAAAGCAATTAAAGAACCCTATAAAACCGATTCATTTTACGGTTATCCCTGCGCCACCTTTACCGTTGATGGCAGGGAATGCAAGGTAGTAAAACCCAAATGGGCAGCAAAAGGTCACCCCTGGATATGGCGGGCCCGCTTTTGGGGGCACGAACCACAAACCGATATTGCCCTGCTGGAGCGCGGCTTTCATGTGGTATACAGCGATGTAGCCGAGTTGTTGGGTAATGATGAGGCCATTGCCCGCTGGAACAATTTTTATAAAATACTGCATAATGGCGGTCTTGGTCAAAAAGCGGTACTGGAAGGCATGAGCCGCGGCGGTATTTATATTTATAACTGGGCTGCGGTAAATCCACAAAAAGTAGCCCTGTGTATATGCCGATAACGCCCTGCTCGATCTGCAATTCTGGTCTGATTCAACATTGCTTAAAAAAGATTTCAATTTAACCAGTGTACACCAGTTGGGTGCGTTAAAAGCAAGCCCGCTTGATAAGGTAGCTCAAATTGTAAGCGGCGGTTACCCGATGCTGCACTTTTCGGCCGATGATGACGAAGCCCTTGATCCTTCAAAAAACACGCTTTTATTTGAGCAAAAGGTAAAGGCGCTAAAGGGTTCCATCACGGTTATTCACAAGCCTGGTTTTAAACACCATCCGCATAGTATGCCCAATCCGGCACCTATTGTCGATTTTATTTTAAAGGCCACCGGTTATGAAATTATTGTAAGCCAATAAAGCTATAAAATTAACACATGATGCTTATTGATCAGATAGTGTTAAAAAAGTATCATGTTTGTTTTTTAATTGAACCCAGGCGGTAGTATTACCTCATGATCATCTGGTGTTAATTATACTCAATATAATCACATAGTCTTTGAATGTAAATTGTTTTTATTGTAATTTAGCCATTGCCGTCATCAGAATAAGTTAATATTTTTTTGACCTAAATTATAATTACAGCACGGGTACTTAAGTTCTAATACTTAATGTGTACTGATCATCATGAGATTTTTTGTATCGGGAATAATTGCGGTTATTTTTATAAATATACTATTGATACCACTTGTTCATGCGCAATCGTATGGAGTGGGGTTTTATAGCCATGAGGTAGTACAGGATAAACGCACCACATTAAATCTGAGTGTAAATAATGTTGCCCCTAAAGACAATCTTGATCTTTCCTTTGATCTTTCCTTTATCCCCAACCAACAAATATATTTTGGCTATATACTGAGGCTTGTTGGCGATGATAAACAAAACATCGACCTGGTGTATGATAACCAGGCCAATACAAAGCATTTCAAGATCATTATTGGCGAAAAGCTTTCCAAAATTTCATTTAATATTGACGATAAAGCATTGTTTGATAACTGGAGCAGGCTCCGGATATTGATTGATTTTAAGAATGACAAGCTTACTGTATTTGCAGGCAAAACGGCGTACAGCGAATCGGGTGTACATTTAAAGCAAAGCACAAATTACAAATTGCTTTTTGGAGCAAATGCTTATCGCCAGTACCAAACTACAGATCTGCCGCCATTTAAGCTGCGCGATGTAAAGGTGGTGCAAAATGACAAGCTGTTATCCTGGTGGCCGCTTAATGAATACCAGGGCGACGTGGTTCACGAAACGGTAAATCAAAACAACGGCTCGGTTACCAACCCGTTATGGATAAAATCGCGCCACCGTAACTGGCAAATGGAAAAGGAGCTTAAGGTTGCCGGCACCGCCAGCCTGGCCTTTGATCCGGCTACCGAAACTGTTTATATCATCACTGCCGATTCATTAATATCCTACTCCTTAAGCAGAACAACGCAGCTAAAGAGTAACGTGTACAGTTCAGGTAAGCAACAACTGATTCCYGGCGACCAGGCATTGTTTAATAAGGATAAACTGTATTACCTTTTTATCGACCAAAAAGTTATGGCCACTTATAACATTAAAGATCAAAAGTGGGATAAGACCGTTAAAAACATGCCTGCCGAAACCAATAACGGGCATCTGAATAAATTCTTCTGCAAAATCGATACATCCATATATACCATTGGAGGTTATGGGCAATTAATTTATAAAGACAGTATAAAGCGGTATAATGTAAATACTAATACCTGGCAAAACATAAAAGGTAAAGGTGATACATTTACCCCACGCTATTTGGCCGGGCTGGGTACCAACGTAACCGGCGATACCGCCTATGTAGTTGGTGGTTATGGCAGCGCTTCGGGCCAGCAGATCGTGAACCCCAGGAACCTGTATGATATGATGCGTTTTACCGTTAAAACTAAAACGTTTAAGAAACTGTTTACTATTGATGTTAAAAGCGAGGATTTTGTATTTGCCAACTCACTTATCATCAATGAAAAGACCAAAACTTATTATGGCCTTATTTTTCCGCAGCATAAATTTAACTCCAGCCTGCAACTGATACGCGGCTCACTTGAAAAACCGGCTTACCAATTGGTAGGAGATACTATCCCTTACTTATTTCATGATGTAAATGCTTACGCCGATGTATATTATTGCCCGCACAGCCGCAAGTTTTTAACAGTTACCCTTTTTAAGGAGAACGAGCAAACAAAGGTTAAAATATACTCGCTGTTAGGTCCGCCTGAGCCTTTAGATACACAGTTGTTATCGGATAAAAACATTAATTATATTTTATGGATAAGCGGGTTCTTTGTGGTTGCTTTGGGCATAGGAGGAGGAGTGATTGTTTATCGTCGCAAAAACGCGGTGCATCATCAGCCCTATAAGCATAAACCTGCCGCAGAACCTGTTATGAACGATCATGCGGAGCAGGTTGAGCTACCGGTTGAAGCAGATCATGACAACCGGGTTAATCACAATAAGAACGCTATATTTTTATTTGGCGATCTGCAGCTTTTCACACCCGAAGGACACGAGATCACCAGGTATTTTACACCATTGCTAAAAGAACTGTTCCTGGTTATTTTGCTTTACTCTGTAAAATTGGGCAGGGGGGTAAGCTCCGAAAAACTGAACGAGATACTTTGGTTTGATAAATCAGARAAGAGCGCCCGTAACAACCGCTCGGTAAATATAGCCAAGCTCAAATCATTGCTTGATAAAATGGGGCACTGCCAATTATCAAAGGATACGGGCTATTGGAAAATTGAAATTGACTACAACGAGATCATGGTTGATTATCATACTTACCTCAACATTGTATCAAACAAAAGCAAGCTCAACAAACAAAAAATAATCCAGCTTACGCATATTACACAAAGGGGTAATTTTTTATCAAATATTGAATATGAATGGCTTGATGCTTTTAAGTCGGAAGTATCTAACGAAATAATTGACTCCTATATACAATTTGCGGGTTCCATTGCCGTAGCCGATGATGCCGAGTTTTTAATAAAACTTGCCAATGATATTTTTTACTTTGACCCCGTTAATGAGGATGCCATGATATTGAAATGTAAGGCCCTTTCATACCTGGGTAAGCACTCCCTGGCCAAAAACACTTTTGAAAGCTTTAGCAAGGAGTACAAGGTGATTTACGGCGAAGGTTTTGAGCGCGATTTTCATTCGATTTTGGAGTAGTGGGCGATTCAGGATAATTGGTGTCTATTTTTCAAATACAATAAGCAGGCTAAAAGGAATATTATAGAGCCGTACAATAATATCAGTCACTGAAAACATTTGCTGCTGAATTAATGATTTGTTAAGAATAAGAACCATGAAATTACTTATTTTAGGGGGAACAGGGAGAACAGGCTGCCTTGTGGTTAAGGAGGCATTAGCCCGGGGTTATGATATTAATGTGTTGTTACGGAATAAGCATAAGTATTCTTTCAATTCAAAATCAATTTCGGTTTTTGAAGGATTACCTACCAAACAGGATGATTTAGCGGCAGCAATGCAGGGGTGCGATGCGATTATAAGTGCATTAAACATTTCCAGGACCTCTGATTTTCCCTGGGCAAAATTGAGAACACCAAATAACTTACTGTCTGAAAGTATGGAAAATATTATTGCTGTTGCTCAACTGCAAAGTATTAACCGCATAATTGCCATTTCAGCCTGGGGAGTTTACGAAACAAAAAAGGAGCTTCCATTTTGGTTCAAATGGCTAATTGATCATAGTAATATATCACCGGCATATATAGAGCATGAGGCACAGGAGGAGCTTTTAAAAAGTTCAGATTTAAACTGGACCGCAGTAAGGCCGACAATCTTAACCAATTCTAAAAAGGACAAACCGGTAACCGTTAGTTATGATAAATTTCCTAAACCCGGATTATTTATAAGCAGGCAAGGTGTTGCGCAATTTATTGTTAGCATTATACATAACCAAATGTATTACAACAAAAGGCCAACTATTTCTGAACTTTAATTTCTTAACACAAAACCTTCTGCTTTTGTTCCAACAACCATGCCTGGCTGTTACCGTGGCTTCCCACTAATCGGGCATTTATAAAACCCATACGATTTAAAAAATTTGGTGGATTTATTATTATTCGGTAATCTTGAAGCTGTGCGTAGCCCCAACGTACTATTGTGCTATCAGCTTTAGCCAGATAAAATAGAAATCAATGAACACGAACAAACTAAGCCCCGACATTCTAAAAACTAAACAACATTTTGAAATTCTTGATGGATTAAGGGGGGTAGCTGCTTTAGCAGTGGTAGTTTTTCATTTCATGGAAGTGGCTTACACAGACTATAGCAAAGATTTCATCGGACATGGTTTTTTAGCGGTCGACTTTTTTTTCTGCTTATCCGGATTTGTTATCGGATACGCTTATGACGACCGTATCGGAAAAATGGGGATTGCAGAGTTTTTTAAATCAAGGATGATCAGACTGCATCCATTGGTTATTTTGGGTTCGGTATTAGGCTTATTAACTTTTCTTTTTGATCCCTTTGGCGGTCACCCGGAATTATTAGGGGCCGGCAAGATTATTTTAATATTTCTGAGCTCCATTCTGCTTATTCCCTACCCGGCCATGACAGAGCGTTATTTTAATTTGTTCAGTTTTAACGCCCCTGCGTGGTCGTTATTCTGGGAGTATGTTGCCAATATTGTATATGCTTTTATTCTGTACAAAATTAGCCGCCGCTATTTGCTTTTATTAACCATACTTTCAGCAGCAGCGCTTTGCTTTGTTGGCTATCGTGCCGGGAATTTAATGGGCGGATGGGGCGGAGATAGCTTTTGGGACGGCAGTGTCCGTATTTCCTTTTCATTTTTAGCAGGATTGCTTATTTATCGTTCAAACTGGATCATTAAAACAAGGCTGGGTTTTATCAGCCTGGCGGTATTGCTGGCATTATCATTTATAATGCCCTTTTCAAAATGGAACTGGCTTACCGAGCCGCTGGTTATAATAGTATATTTCCCATTGCTCATTGCATTGGGAGCAGGCGCTACATTAACAGCTGGTTTTAAAAAACTTTGTGTTTTTTCAGGGAAGATATCCTATCCATTATACATGACCCATTATGCAGTAATATGGATGTTTGCCAATTATTACAATAGTCACAAACCCGGAACAATCCAGCTATCTTTTATTATCATATTGTCAGTAATTCTTTTGATTGGCTTTGCTTATTTGATCATGGTTATTTATGATATTCCTGTCCGAACGTATTTAACCAATAAAAGGAAACAAGTGTTACGATCTATCCCTCATGACTCGTTGAAATGACATGGTTTTTGATTGATTTTTTATTCAATCACCAAACACGTTACTGAATTAATGATTTGTTAAGAATTAATTAAGCGCCGGCAGCAAATTTGGATTTTATAACCATTTATTATAAATCCATGTCTGAAAATTTAATGTTACCCACGGGGCTGTATCACTGTAGCCGGCATTGTAGACAAAAACACCTGCTAACCTTCCTGTTGCTCCTGCTATGCGCCGTGAGCTATGGCCAATCACTGCATAGTAAAACGTCGGCATTTAAAAGTTATAAGGGGTTGGTAATGGCCGGTTACCAGGGTTGGTTCAATGCGCCCGATGATGGCGCGGGCCGGGGCTGGAACCACTATAATTCGCATGGAAAGTTTGAGCCGGGCAGCACCAATATTGATGTGTGGCCCGATGTAAGCGAATATAAAAAAACCTATAAAACCGCCTTTAAACATGCCGACAGCAGCTATGCTTACGTGTACAGTTCGCATGATGCTTCATCAACCGATACGCACTTTAAATGGATGCAGCAATATGGTATTGACGGTGTATTTGTACAACGTTTTATAGCCGATGTGCAAAGAGGGCGCGGTCGTGCCCACAACGATGTGGTTTTGGGTAATGTGCTAAGGTCATCGCAAAAGTATCACCGGGCTGTTGCGCTGATGTACGACCTGTCGGGCATGAGGGCCGGTGGTGATTCGGTGGTAATAAAAGACTGGAAGCATTTGGTTGATAGTTTGAAATTAACTAACCAGGGTAACAAGCAAACGTATTTATACCATAACGGTAAACCCCTAATAGCCATATGGGGTGTGGGATTTAATGATAACCGGAAATATGGCTTGAGCGAAGCAGAAAAGATTATTGATTTTTTAAAGAACGATCCGGTTTACGGCGGCTGTTCCATTTTGCTAGGCGTACCCACCTACTGGCGCGATTTTGGGAATGATACCGAAAAAGACCCGCACCTGCATGATGTACTGCGCAAGGCTGATATTATACATCCCTGGTTTGTGGGCCGGTATAATGAAACATCGTACCCTCAGTTTCAACACCGTATAGCCGATGACATTGCCTGGTGCAAAGCCAACAAACTTGATTATGTGCCGGTAGTTTTTCCGGGCTTTAGCTGGCATAACATGAACCCTCGGAGCACGCAAAATCAAATTCCGCGTAACCGGGGACAGTTTTACTGGAAACAACTGTACGGAGCCATAAACCGCGGTGCCGAAATGCTGTACGTAGCCATGTTTGATGAGGTTGATGAAGGAACCGCCATACTTAAGGCCTCCAAAAATCCACCGGTAGGGCTAAGCAATTTTGTGAAGTTTGAGGACGATATCCCCAATGATTATTACTTGTATTTAACAGGCTATGCCGCCAGGATGCTCAAAAAACAAATACCGTTGCAGAGCAGCATTCCTTTACCGGTTCATAAATAATTAGTTTATAACTGACCAGTCAACTAAATAGATTTAGTAATTAATGTTTTATTAATCACTTATTATTTATCTCCGCATAGTTTTAGCCCAAGTTACCTGGTAGCACTATTATGGCTGTATTAAAGCAGTTGGTGAGGCTTTATGGTGTACGGAAATATGTTAACCTTATAATATTATAAATTTTATGAAGAAAAAGTACGCCGGTGCGCTGGCTATTTTAATAACTGCTTTTTGCTCTTTTGAATCGTCTAAGCCCGCTGTCAAATATCCTTATCAGAATGCTTCACTACCCGTTGAAAAGCGCGTTGCCGATCTTTTAAGCCGTATGACCACTACCGAAAAAATAAGGCAGCTGGATATGTACAGTGGTCATGAAGTGGCCAATATGAAGGGGCATGAGGCGGAGTCATATTCAGACAGTGCCCGGATAAGCATCGGTACCGAAGGCATTGGTTCGGTACATGACCTGTACCCTTTAACAGCTGATATCAGTAACCAGATACAACGGTATGCCGTAGAGCATACCCGGCTGGGCATACCCATATTGTTTATTGAGGAGGGTCTGCACGGATACTCCGGGTTTGGCAGCACTACGTTCCCTATACCATTGGCTTTGGCTGGTGCCTGGGATACCGCGATGGTGCACAAAACCGGGCGCATCATAGCCACCGAAATGCGGGCGCATGGGGTTGCCATGGTGTTAGGCCCTGTGCTTTGCCTCCCCCGCGACCCACGCTGGGGCCGTGTGGAAGAAACCTATGGCGAAGACCCTTACCTGGCTGCCGCAAATGGTGTTGCCATGATAAAAGGTTTGCAGGGCAGCAAACTAAGCAACCCTGATGCTGTATTGGCCGAACCTAAACATTTTGCCGTTCATGGTATACCCGAAGCCGGGAGTAATATGGCCCCGGTAAACATGGGCGAGCGGGAAGCGCGTTCCTCATTTTTATACGTGTTTGAAAAAGCAATTAAAGAGGGCGGTGCCCTGGGTATGATGGCGGCCTATAGTGAGCTTGATGGCATACCCTGTGTTGATAATAAATGGTTGCTGAAGGATGTGCTGCGTAAGGAATGGGGTTTTAAAGGTTTTGTACTGTCTGATCTGGGGGCAATAAAAATGTCGTTAACTATGCATAAGGTTGCGGCCAACCCTGCCGATGCACTGGCACAAACGCTTACTGCCGGATTGGATATGCAGTTTTATGACTTTCCGCACGATGTATTTTTGAATGCTATTACCCAGGCGCTCAAAAGCAAGCAATTGCCAATGAGCGAACTTGACCGGGCCGTAGCTAACATACTAAGGGTTAAATTTATGCTGGGACTGTTTGATCATCCTTATATTGATCAATCATTGCTTAAAAAGGTATTTCATACGGAGGAGAGCCGGCAGGTTGCCCTTAAAGCCGCACAGGAGGGGATAAGCCTGTTAAAAAACGAAAACTCGTTGTTGCCGCTTGGTCCGGGTGTGCACTCGGTAGCGGTTGTTGGTCCGCTGGCTGCCAGTACTTATTTGGGAGGATATGCTAATAGTGAAGGTAAAGGTGTAGCCATTGTTGACGCGTTACGGCAAAAAGCAGGAAACGATATGAAAATAGCTTATGAAACCGGCTATTCGGCTGATACATCGGCAGCAAAACAAAATGACGAATTACAAAAAGCGGTAAGCCTGGTTAACCAATCAGATGTGGCTGTGGTAGTGCTGGGCGAAGATATTAAAGAGGTAGGTGAAGGCAAGGACAGGTCAGATCTGGAGCTTAACAAAAAGCAAACCCGGCTAATAGAGGCTGTTCAAAAAACAGGCAAGCCCATTGTAGTTGTGCTTTTTAACGGTCGCCCGTTATGTATAAATTGGGTGGCCAAAAAGACCCCCGCTATTGTAGAGTCATGGTTTTTAGGTGAAACCGGCGGACTGGCCATTGCCGATGTTTTGCTGGGCAAAGTTAACCCTTCGGGCAAATTACCCATCACCTTCCCGCGATCTGTTGGGCAGCTGCCTTATTATTATGATCATAAACCCACCTCCAGGCATGTATATGTTGACCAGGATACATCGGCCTTGTTCCCTTTTGGGCATGGGTTAAGCTATACCAGTTTCCAGTATTCGGATTTAACTGTTACACCCACGCGCATCCCGCTTAATGGCTCGGTTAATATCAGCGTTACCGTAAAAAATACCGGCAAGGTGGAAGGTACCGAGGTGGTGCAACTATATATACGTGATGTAATAGCCAGTGTTACTACACCGGTAAAATCATTAAAAGGCTTTAACCGCATCAGCCTAAAACCCGGCGAAAGCGGCAAAGTGCAGTTTAAACTAAACCATGAAGAACTGATGCTTTGGAACCGCCAAATGAAACACGTTGTTGAACCCGGTGAATTTAAGGTGATGATGGGCAGCTCGTCTGAAGATATCAGGCAAAGAGGAAGTTTTTGGGTGAAATAAGGTGTAGATGTGCAGATGTGCAAATTTCAGATGTGCAGATGAGTGAAGTTTAGAATCCTGTGATCCTTTAATCAGGTAAACAAGGTTCAGACATAAGATATTCTGGAGTAATTAAACGTTATCCGGGATTTAGTTGATGTTACCTGATGGTAACCGATGTGCCCGGGGTGAGAGCCGGGCACATTTTTTTATATTAAATTAATCTTGCGCTTGTCACAGGTGTTGGGATAATTATAATCTCCGCGCTTATTCCCTCCCAACGGGAGGGGTGCGGCGGCTTGTGTAATGGCAGGGAGGGGTTTCTACGAGCGATTGAACCTCTAGCGCGTATAAACCCCTACCTCCCCCTTCCCAAGGGAAGGAATCGCACTACCTCCGCTTTCCTTTTTGCGGGTACCGTAGCCCAATATCATTGCAAGTAACAGTCACATAGCCACAAAGCCCCGGATCAATCATCCGGGGCCTGTGTAATTCAAGGTATAGCAGGGCTGCGATTAAGGTTTGGGTACAGTTGGACGTACCGTTGTGAGTGCGATTGTTCCTTTAAACATCTTGCCCCCGTCGCCGGTTAACCTCAGGTAATAATCGGCAGAGCAGGCTGTGCCATCCTCATCCAGCGATTTAAAGTTAGATCCTGCCGGAACAAAGGCTTGAGTTTCCGCAGTCTTGGCAATCTGGTTGCTTTCATTATATTCATCAAACATCGAAATATAAATGCCTTGTGCACCAACCCTTTTCATATTGTAAAATTGCCTCCACATGAAATCGCCATGAGCTCTTTGGTGTGCACCTAAATCGCCAGGCAAAACACAGGGCTGGTAATCAATACCATTAGCATTACAAAAAGCCTGATCAGGCACGTTGATGGTGTTGTAAAAATTGTCCGATTCGATGACGTTACCTATACGGCCTACCATCCAGGGCGATAGCATATCAAAAGCTTTATAGGTGTTTAGGAAGCCAGCTCTGGAATCGCTTTCTTCTTTGCGCCAATGCGTAGGCACGCCACCTATAACATAACATCCCTTGCTTTTAAACCAATTGATCACATCAAGGCAAACTGCTGCCGAAAAATTATGGTTATCATCATTAAAACCAAAACCCCAAATGGATACTACAGGTTTGCCATTTTGTTTGGCATAAGCAGACGATGCGGTAAGCGCCGACATCTTGTTGGTCCAGTCGGCCTCCATTTCTGTCGCCATGTTTGTCCAGCCGCTTACATCATACATAATGTAAAATTTTACACCATTTTTTTCGGCGGCTATCTTTACCTTGGCTGCCATAGCATCGCGAACCGGGCCTTCAAGGCCGCTGGGATTAAAACGCTGTAAAGCAGCACCATCAATACCATAGTCTTTCATCCACTTAAACTGTACATCAACTGTTTGATCGGTATATGACGAAAATACCCGCGCTTCACTACCATTGTTAAGATTAGGATAGTCGGTTTTAAAGGTGGTGGTATAATCACGTACATCAGGCCATGCATATATAGCCGTATTGGTTGGTGAAGGTGGTTTTTCCCATATGTTTGACCAATGCCAAAACCTGTCTATCGGCGAGCCGTCGCCTATGGCCGCAAACCAGCCCTGGTAACCAACAACTACCTTACCCACCACATCGCCCGGGGGCGAAGGGGTAATATCAATAGGGTTTTTAGGCGGGGGGACGACCACCGGTGGAGGAGGATTATTATCTGCCGACTTTTTTGAGCAGCTGCTTAAAGAGCAACTGCTTACTATAGCCAATAAGGTTATTAAACTTAAGGCTCCGAATTTATTTTTGCTCATCGTTTAGGTTTTAATGTGGGGTATAATAACATGGTGAGGTGCTTACTTTTTAATACGCTCTGTTGGTATCACTTTTTTAATGGTGCCATCGGCATTATAATACAGTTTATCTACACAAACTGACCTGAGCCAATCCTCGTGCGAAAGTGCACTGGTATGATAAAATGAGTACCATTGACCTTTAAACTGCACAATAGAACCGTGGTTGGTAAAACTGTCGGTTGGGTCCATATAAATGCCCTGGTAGGTCCACGGTCCCAGCGGACTTTTGCTGGTAGCATAATTCATTTGGTTATGTTTACCGGCAACGTCATGATTGTCTGAATATGACAAGTAATAGATGCCGTTCCTTTTGTGTACCCAGCTGGCTTCGTGAAAATCTTTAAGCCCTTCCATAGGTTTCATTTCGCCATCAATTTCTACCATATTATCTTTAAGCTTACCGCCTTTGCAGGTACCGCCGCCGCCATAATAAAAATAAGCCTGTCCGTCGTCATCAACAAAAACGCAGGGATCAATCATAGGTTCCAGGCCTTTTATATAGCCCTGTGATGTGAAACCGCTTGCAGGGCTTTTGCTGGTGGCCACGCCAATTTTCCAGCTGCTGTTCCATTTGGTATCGCTGGGGTGTGGGAAGTAAAAGTAATAAGTTCCGTTTTTATAGGCACAATCAGGCGCCCACATAAAGCCGCCTTCGGGCCTGCCCCATGAAACCTGGCTGGCACGCAGTATTTCGCCATGATCTTTCCAGTGCACCATATCGTCGGTCGAAAAAACATGGTACTGGTCCATCAGGTCGCATCCGCGCGCGGGGGCAATATCATGCGATGCATACACGTACAACCGGCCATCGGCCCATACGTGCGCCGATGGATCGGCAGTGTACATAGAGGTAATGAACGGGTTACCGGGAGCGGGGCTTTCAGTAGTTTTTTCCTGGGCTTTAGAGCAACTTATATGCAATGCGAATAAACCAGCCAGCACTGCTTTACCTGCAAATACTTTTAACATTTTTTTAATGGTCATATACTATTTGTTTTTAAATACCGGCGGTGTTTCTCTCCGCCGGTATTATATTAAAGGCTATTATTTTGATATAAACTTCAGGTCATCAATACCGGTAACAAGATCAGCGTGATCTTTGCCGGTTGTGAAGAAGAAGATGCGGAAGTGATTGATCGCTGCATAATCGGCTCCTCCATCGCCTGTTTTGTTGGCTTTGTCAAAATCGAGCGTTATCAGATTCCATCCATTTTTCAAGGATGGTATAAGCGGGGCCACATCCCAGGCCGATTCGTGATCATCTGATTTTCCGGAGCTGGTGATCTCAATAGATCCATCATTTTTAAGCTGTGAAACATCCGATACATACCACCAGAACTGGAACCTGCCGGTAGTTTCGGTAAAGGATGTATTAACCGGTGCAGCCACATCTTTTATAAACTGCATAAAATCGTTGCCGTTTGTAATGGTGTTTTTGAGATAACCTGCGCCTTCTTTTTGGCCGGTTGTAGCAATGTTAGGATCCCCTACGGTTTGCCACCCATCCTTTGCGTCGGCATTGTCAAACTCAACCGGTGGCGGCGCAGGTGCGGCCCTGAATACAAAGTCGTCTACTCCGGTCACCAGATCGGCATGATCTTTAGTTTTGGTAAAGAAAAATAAACGGAAGTGATTTATAGCTGAATAATCTGCCCCGCCATCTCCTGTTTTTATGGCTTTGCTAAAATTAAGCGATATCTCGTTCCAGCCATTTTTTAAGGTTGGTATTAACGGCGCTACATCCCAGGCCGACTCAAAGGCATCCGACTTTCCTGAACTTGTGATCTCGATAGAGCCATCAGCTTTAAGCTGGGATACATCCGATATAAACCACCAAAACTTAAACTGGCCATTAGTTTCATTAAGTTTAGTATCAAGTGGTGTTGGTAAATCCTTAATGAACTGCATAAAATCGGAGCCATTAGCTATCGTGTTTTTGAGATAGCCGGTTCCTTCTTTTTGGCCGGTTGTAGCAATGTTAGGATCGCCTACAGTTTGCCATCCATCCTTTGCGTCGGCATTGTCAAACACCACAAGAGTAGGGTCAACAGCCGGCGGGGCAACAGTGTCAACAGGCGGCGGTTTAAGGCCCGAAGTATCACGTGAGGTATATACTTGTTTTTTACAGGCAGTTATTGCCAGGCCTATCATGAAGATGGAACATACCATCATTGTTTTAATGAATTTCATTTTCCTTTTGGTTAGGTTAATTATTTAGGAATATCTACCTGTATTATTTCCGAAAAATTGGAACTGTTGAAGCTATCGCTTAAACGTACTCCTGCGCGTACAAAAAATGTGCGGCCGGGAATAAGGTTAGGAATAGTTAAGGTTATCGTTTTTTCGGCAGCTGTCATGTCTGTAAACTGTTTATTGATAGCTATTAAATTTAGGTCTGAAAAGTCTCTTATTGACGCTCCGGTACCTACCAGCTTGGTTGTGTTTACATAGGGCTGTACATCCTTAATGGTTGGCAAACCCGCTGCAACAGGCGCAGTAATATCAAACTTTAAGGTTAAGGTAGTTCCGGTTAAACTTGAGGTGAAGTTTTTAATGACGATATAAGGTGTAACGGTAAAATCATGTTTAGTACCCTGATCAATATTTACCACTACCGTATCTGTAACAGGCCAAAAAGCGCCTCCCGTAGGCACAACCTTATAACCCCCTTTAAACAGCTTGGTATCCTCAAATGTACCGTCAAATTTACTTGGGATAGTTTGCGGAGCGGTCCAGCCTATTTGCTGAAGCCTAATCTGGGTGCTATTGCCAGAGGTTGGTAAATTGCCGCCCTCAGAGGAAATTATATTGCCTTGCAGGGAGGCATTCGGTCCGTCATAATTGTCTGTTTTTGTGCATGCAGAACTGGCCAGTATAACTACGCCCACCAAAATTCTGCCGATCAATTTTTTCATAGCTTAAATTTTAAATTCTTAATAATTAGGATTATTAGGGAGCAGGTTAGGGTTCTTTCCAATTTCGCCGCCTGGAATTCCCTCATAATAAAACTGCTTCTGGAAAGTATATTCCCTGTTAAACAGCTCGGTTTCGGCAAGGAAAATGTATTTATTTTCATTAAACACGTAATACGGCATCAGGCCTTTAAAATGCGCACGGTCAAGCACCACATCGGCAATGCGCCATCTTTTTAAATCCCAGTAGTACTGGTTTTCAAAAGCAAGCTCCATGCGCCTTTCTTTACGTACTTTATCCAGATCAATAGAAGCGTAAGGTGTTGCGCCAGCCCTTGTCCTGATCTGGTTAATGGAAGTTAACGCGTCAGACGGGTTGCCTAATTCCATTGCAGCTTCTGCACGGTTCAATAATATTTCACCATAACGCATATCTATCCATGGCTGTTCGCTTCTGTACAGGTCAACACTTGCCTGAGGCTTATTGTAGTCAACATATTTGCGTACATAAAAACCGGTGCGGGTTAACTCGTCGCCGCCGGTCCACGGACCGGTAAAGCCAATCACCTGTTTGCCCTGGTACAAAGTTTTTGTATCGCCTGCAAGTATGTAGGAGCGTGAGTTTGGTTGTTTGGCAACCTCTGCAGCAGCCGTGCCGCTAAAAGAAGGATAAATACCTCTTTGCATATCAAAGGTAAGCCCCCTTAAGGTTGCACCGGGGAAATAAACTGTGGCTAATAACCTTGGTTCAAGCCCCTGCATTATTTCTGCACGGTTATTGAAACGTTTTGGCGTACCGTCATCGTTGGTTATAGGCAAATTTCCCCATAGTTGTACCAGATCCAGCGTTGGGTATGCACGCGAGAGCGCATTGGCTGTCATGTAACGTGGCGACATGGTTGCATCCCAGCTATGGGCGGTATTATTAGCAATGGAATACTGTTTGATGAAAATATTCTCCGGGCTTCCGGCCTTTAAAAACAGGTCGGCATAGTTCTGTACCTTGTCTGAGTTGGCATTGTAAAGCGAATAATGACCTTCCAATAATTTGGCGGCATCATACGCGGCCTTGAAATAGGTAGCCGCCTTGCTGGCTGGGATGCCAGCTAAACCTAATGAACGTGCCTGCCCGTCAACAAAGTTCACGGAGCCATATTTAGCAACACAAGCTGCATACAGCAATGCTCTTGATTTTAACGCGGCTGCAGCGTATTTGTTAGCCCTGCCGGCATCACTTGACTCGGGCATCATTTGGAAACCCAGATCAAGCTCTGCTCCAATAAAATCCCATGTAGCCTCTTCTTTATCGCGGTGTACCTGGAGTGTTGACAGCGGTGCGCCGGGATCTTGCGGAACGGTTACGAGAGGAACGCCGCCATAACGCTTGGCCAAACCAAAATAATAGTATGCCCTTAAAAAATGGGCTTCGCCCAAAAGCGCGTTTACGGTTGGCTGGGTGAGTGCTGCAACATGCTTAGGCAATTCTGCTATCAGCGTATTTACATTCCTGATATCGCCATAAGGCCAGTAACCAAAGCCGTTACCAATATCCATACCACCGAAGGGGCCTACTTCTTCGCCGATAACAGAGGCCGAGGTATAAAAATTCATCCAGGGGTTACCGGGGTTAAAACCAGGGTGATTATAAACAACACCATTTACGTTTACATCCTCACCGCCATCTGGCCTGTACTTAAAATCCTCGATAGGTAAATTTCTGTATATGGTTGCTAAAAATGACCTGACACCAGCCTCGCTGCTGTATATCACTTCGGGGGTAACTATATTGGTTGGAGGAATATTTAACTTCTGGCAGGAAGTTACCGAGGCCCCTACACCTATAGATATCGCTATAATTAATTTATGTATACTTTTCATTTGTCAATAGATTAAAAGGAAACGTTAGCTCCCAGATTAAAAGTCCTGTTCATTGGATAGGTGTATCCGCCTAAAGCTCTGCCGAAATCACCGTTATCTCTTGGGTTAGGGCCCTGGTGCTCTGGATCGTAATTCTTTAATCCCGTGAATGTTAACAGATTGTAGCTGTTTACATATACCCTGAGTTTTTTAACGCCGATGCTTTTCAAAACCGACGGAGATAAGGTGTAACCTAATTCAAGGGTTTTTACACGCAGGTAGCTGGCATTTTGTATGGCTTTTGTACCCTTTGCTATCGGCGACCCCATGGCAGGGTAAAATCCCGGTACCCATTGGGTATTGGGGTCAAAAACGTTGGCATAAGGATCGGCTGTATGCCAGCTGTCAAGGAAGCGGGTTAACGCGCTTCTGTTATACATTAACGGTTCTGCAAATTGTTCGCCGTACTGCACATAAACACCGGCAGCGCCTTGTAAAAGCATGTTCATATCAAACCCTTTATAGCTTAAGCCAATGGTTAAGCCATAGTTGTATAAGGGAATATCGGTAGTCGCGATAGGGTGATCATCCTTGCCATCAATAACACCGTCATTGTTCCAGTCCTTGTAATAATAGTCGCCAGGCACCACATTGTTATTGCCGCCGCCTGTGTTAACACCATAATTGTATATCTGGTTATAGTTGGTGAACTGTCCGGCATATTCGGGGCCCCACCAAACATTCTGATACCTGTTGGTTTGGTTCTCTTTCCAGTTTGAATATTCGTTGCCTGATGTGCCGCGAAGTACATTTAGATTTTTTAAGCGGGTAGTACCTATGTTACCGGTAAGGTTTAAACCAACCTGGCCAAAGGTGTTTCTGTATGATAAGCTAAAATCCAAACCCTGCACCCTGTCGCTGTTATAATTGATCTGCGGTACGGCTGCACCCACAGTTCCGGGTAAGGCTACCGAAGGCTGGGCCGGTAATCCTGTTCTGTCGTTTCTGAAAACTTCTATAGTACCATCTACTTTTCCGCCAAATAAGCTAAAATCCATAGCTATGTTCTTGATGGTATTTACAGACCATGTTAAGCCCGGGTTACCCAATTTGGGGGCCGATCCGTTTACCGCGCCGGCGCCAAAAATATAACTGTTTATAGGGTAGGTGTAACCGTTAACATAATTGAATGCAGGTGCATTTGCCTCATCACCTGTTTGTCCGTAGGAGGCTCTCAGCTTTAAGTTAGACACGATGTTTTCGGAGATCAGGTTGCGGAAAAAGCCTTCTTTAGATATAACCCAGCCTACTGATCCGCCCGGGAAAAAGCCCCATTGATCAGGGCCCGGCTGATACAGGTTATTACCATCGCGACGGAAGCTGAACTCCGCAAGATATTTGCCTTTAAAATCGTAATTGAACCTGCCTATGATGCTTCTGTGCGCGCGATCCTGCAAAGCACCGGCGTCCATACCGCCCGCCATATTTGAGTTTTGCAAACCCCCGAATAAATAATCTACAGGAATTTCAGTATCCCGGTAAGCATTAAAATTATCGGCAGTTTCATGGCTTTGCTCATAGGTAGCCATGGCCGTTATATTATGGTTCTCTAAAAATGTATGCGCATAATTTAATGTTAACTGGCTTAAGGTATTTAAATGGGTATAGTATTGGCGTGTTATGCCCGAGGGTAAATTTACCACACTTGGTATATACGAATCATCATCGGCCTTGTAAGTATATAAGGTATATGATCTTTTTATCTGGTTATTGTCGGTAACGCCATAATCAATGTTAAACAAAGCCTTGGCACTCAATCCCGTTACGCCGGGTATATCATACTGTAAATTTAACTGGCTTGTAATGTTTTTATTCCTGTACCTCTTGAAGCCTACTTTGTCGGCATCGGTTACGATAGAAGGGTTCATGTTATCATCCATTACAGCAGGGTATAATGGATTGTCATTAGCATATATCTGTTTTGTAGGTATCTGGTTCCAGGTATACTTATAAACGGTCCATTCATCGGTAAAAGGCTGGTTTTTCTCATCCATCCAGGCCGATGTTAATACCTGTGCCCTTAATCCTTTTGTTATGTTAGCAGTAACATTTGAGCGAAAATTATATTTGTTGTAGTTTAAATCTCCGGTTTTAAAAACACCGTCCTGCTTTTGATAACCAAAGTTGAAGAAATAGCTTATTTTATCAGTTCCACCGTCAATATTTAAATTGTGCTGTATCTGGGTAGCTGTTTTCTTGAAAACCAGGCTTGACCAGTCGGCCGATTTGTAAGTGCCATCAATCCAGGGTTTCATATCGGCGTATGAAAACTGCGGGGTTATATTGTTCACAAAATTGTTGGCGAAATCGCGTTTAACTTTCTCGTTTGTTAACATCATAAAATCTACAGCGTTTACACCCTGGGGCATCCCTAAAAAAGTTTGGATGGCATCGTTTACCGAATAATTGATGTTGATCTTCCCGTTCTTTGACCCTTTTTTAGTGGTGATCAAAATAGCACCACCGGCGGCCCTCATACCATATATGGATGCGGCAGCGTCTTTCAGCACTGAAATGCTTTCAATTTCATTCGGGTCCATACGGCCTATGGTCGACTGGTCGCCTCCAATTACACCATCAATTACAATTAATGGCGAGCCCTGATACCCCCTGATATTTAAATTATTAGCGTATGATCCCGGTTCGGCGGTTGTTTGAACAATGCGCACACCTGGTATTTTACCGGTTAGCATGTTCACAACACTTTCATTTTTTGTTGTGGTGATTTCCTTACTTTGAAGTGTTGATATAGAACCGGTTATGGTTGCCCTTTTTTGTACACCATAACCTACAACCACTACCTCATCAAGGCTTTTATTGGTGGTTTTTAAAGCTATCGTACCATCTTTAATGTCTTTAACGGCAATTTCCTGGGTTACATAGCCAATGTATGATAGTTGTAAAATGGTATTGGGGCCGGGTACGGTAAGCTGGAACTTTCCGGCCACATCGGTAATGGCGCCGGTGGTGGTTCCTTTAATTTTTACACTTACCCCCGGAAGTGTAGACCCATCAGTTAAGTCTATAACTTTTCCGCCGATGGTGGTTTGCTGGGCGAGCAAACTGAGCGGGAAAAGAAAAATTATTATAAGTAAGTATCTAAGTTTTTTCATACTGTTTCTCTTTAATGATTAAGTTTAATTAGTTGGTTACCTGGTTAGGTAAATAGTAGGTGCGTTGCAGCAGCATACCTACGGAGGGTAAGGGTGATAATGGTACATGGTTTTGCTCGGTTAATTTTGGTACACTAACCAATGCCAATGGGCGGAAAAGAGATAGTGTATCGGTTTATAATTGAATACAAAACAATAGCGGAGAATTAATAAAAGATAAATAATTGATTAATTTGAGGCATTAAGAAGGCCAAAACACAAACTTTTTCGCAATCGATTGCTTTTTATTGCCAATGAGCGAAAATAAATTCATTATCAGGTGATTAAGTTTAGCTGGGGTAGGGGTAATAAAAGAGGTGGCGTTGGGTTTGCCGGAGGGAGTGAGCTATTATACGTATAGGTGGTTCGTAATGGGATACTACATAAGTGTTCGCAATATATATTCCTGCCTTTGGGAGAGTAATAGCCTATGAAAAGACGGCGATTAAATTTTGAGGAGAAATAGTACCGTCCACAGTTGACTCACCCGGTCTACGCTTCGCTGGACCACCCTCTCTCCGGCTTCGCCGCAAAGAGGGTAAAGGAAAAAAATGTTGAAATCCCCTCTTTACGCGGAGCGTAGAGAGGGGTGATAAGCGCAGCGATGTCGGGGTGAGTCGATACCGCGTTTAATTCTCGTCGTCTGTCTTTTCATGGGCTATTGCTCTTGGGAGGGGTGAGCTGGATTGTGCAGTGGCAGGGAGGGGGTTCTACATGTGATTAAACCTGTAGCTCAATAACCCCTACCTCCTCCTTCCCCAAGGAAGGAATCGCACAGCTCACAGCTTTCTTTTTATTCTTCGGAACACCCGCCAGTTCAAGCGTCCACGCTTGAACTTATATTAACATAAACGTCCACGCTTATGTTAGGGTTTAGGCTAAATATAAGCGTGGACGCTTACCCAAGTTATTATTCAAGCGTGGACGCTTGAACAGGCGAAAAATACCTTAACTTTATCCATTATGCTTAAACCTTATCTAATCCTGTTTCTTTTATTTATTGTAATCGGTTCTGTTGTTTCCTGTACAAAAAGTATGGAAGATCCATCTGCTCCGCCGGTTATAAAAACGCTGCCTTCTATAAGTAAAATTTATCCTGAAAGCGCGGGTGGCGGCGATACGGTGATTGTGGTAGGCAAAAACTTTTTGGTTGATGGAACAAATCCAACCATAACTATAAATGATAAACCTGTTACCATTATTAAACTGATCAGTGATACCTTAAAAGTGATCATCCCTAAACTTGCAGGCTCGGGCCAGGTGGTGGTGACCAGCAAAGGGAAAGACTATACCGGCCCGCAGTTCACTTATAAATATAAGGCTACTGTAACCACCGTAGCGGGGAGCGGCGCTGTTGGTACAAGCGATGGCGGTGGTCGCCAGGCTTCTTTTAATTGCCCCTGGGGTGTAACTCTTGATGATAATAGCGGTTTGTACATAGCTGATTGCTACAACAGGCTGATCAGAAAAATAAATCTTGCAGATAACTCCGTATCAACAATTAATATACCAACCTATGTTGACGGCGGTGAATTTTATTCGCCTTATAACATTACGTTTAATGGTAACGACAAGGCGCTTTATGTTACCGATTTTAACAAACACCTGATGCGGGTAAGTGCCGAAGGCTCATTAAAAGTAATTTATACAGGTACTATGCCAACTACGGGTATTGCAGCTGGTGCCGATGGTTACCTGTATATGAGCAATAATATAAAAGGTACCATTATGAAGCTACGTACCGATGGCAAAGACACCGTAAACTTTTCTTCGGGAATTATAACACCGAGAAATATCATTTTTGATAAAGCAAATACTATGTATGTAGCTGGTTATGACGGTAGTTCTGAATCTGCAGCGATATTTAAGGTTGATAATGCCGGTAAATCAACAATGGTTGCAAAGGATAAAGGTTTTAAGGGATGGGAAATAGCAATTGATGCCCAGGGGAATTTTTATGAAGCTGATCACTTTGGTAATACCATAAAGCTGATTGAAAAAAATGGCAATGTAGTAACCCTTGCCGGTAGTGGTACTGCTGCCGATGTTGACGGCGTAGGCCTAAAAGCATCATTTGATGGCCCGCAGGGAATGGCTATGGATAAAAATGGGAACTTATACGTAACAACCTATAATTACGATAAAAAAACAGGCAATAAGGTACGAAAGATAGTAATAGAATAGGTTTGAAAAAGGCAGTATCGCCTACCTGGTTTCAATTTTAAAACGCTGCATCACCTCTGTGATATCATTAAAACTGGGTTTTATAAAACCGATGCTGGGGTTGTCAAAAAACTCCGCGCTGCAAACACCTTGCTTGCAGTGTTTTGCAATGGGCTTCTATAGTCATCAGCCCAAACATTACTTGTAATTACCACAACAATAATTTAGCTTTAAAAATATTGTTGCATTAATTTAACCACTATGAAGCACCTTACCTTAAAATCATTATTTGCCGTGTGCATGTTAAGCAGTACAAGCCTGTTTGCACAGCAGGAGGTTGTTGATACTGCTGTTTTCAGCAGGATCAGGAACGCGGAACTGAAAGATTCGCACATACCCCATATCGCGCATTATCTTACGGATGTTTCGGGGCCACGACTTACCGGTTCGCCGGGTTTTAAAAGGGCCGCTGAGTGGGCGGTTGAAACCATGAAAAAATGGGGACTGGTTAATGCCACTTTAGAGCCCTGGGGCCAGTTTGGTAAAAACTGGGAGATACAGGATTTTAGCGTGATGATGAAAGTGCCATACGCGCAACCCGTAATGGCTTACCCTGAGCCGTGGAGTTCCAATACCAATGGCCTGCAACAAGGCCCGGTGATGTTGATTACGCAGGCTCAATCAAGGGATACCACCTATATAAGCCAGCATTTGAATGATTTTAAAGGCAAATTTATTTTAGTAGCAGGAGGGCCAATAAACACTGCCGACAACTTTAAACCCTCGGCCAAACGCCTCACAGATGCTGAACTTGCCGATATGAAGGACACTTATATGGTTAACCATGACCTGATAGTGCAATTTTTGGGGTCCTTTAAAATGTTAAACAAGGTGAGTATCTTGTTTAAACAGTCTGGTGCTATCGGGATCATAAATACGGGCAGGGCCAATATTAACGGAACTGTTTTTGTACAGGCGCGTAGCGGCTATAAGCTCACTAACCCCGAAAGTGTGCCTTCGGTAAGTATGGCATTGGAGGATGCTTTAAAAATAAAAAGACTGATAGAATCGGGCCACCCGGTAGAGATAGCGCTAAACATCAACGGAAAGCTTTCTACCGAAGATAACAAAGGCTATAATGTTGTTGCGGAGATACCCGGGACTGACCGTAAATTAAAATCGCAGCTGGTAATGTTGGGCGGACATTTGGATTCATGGTCGGCCGCTACTGGCGCTACCGACAACGCTGCAGGTTGTATTGTGATGATGGAAGCAGTTCGCTTGCTTGATTCATTGGGTTTAAAACCAAAACGTACCATACGCATTGCCTTATGGAGCGGCGAAGAGCAGGGTGTTTACGGTTCATACAATTATGCAAAAAACCATTTTATGGATGCCGAAAAAGGTACCGTGAAACCGGAGCAGGCCAAAGTATCGGCTTATTTTAATCTGGATAACGGTACGGGTAAGATCAGGGGAATATTTGCACAAAACAATACAGCCATGAAACCCATATTTGAGCAATGGTTTGCGCCGTTCCACGATCTGGGAGCCAGTACGGTTACACTGAAAAATACAGGTTCTACAGATCACCTGTCGTTTGATTGGGCGGGGATACCCGGCTTTCAGTTTATACAGGATCCTATTGATTATGAAACCAGAACGCACCACAGCAATATGGATAGCTATGACCACCTGCAAATTGACGACCTTAAACAGGCCGCGATTATTGTAGCATCGTTTGTATATCAAACAAGCATAAGGCCCGATCTTTTGCCAAGGAAACCATTGGTTAAGGAAACTTTTGCCTTTGATGGGTTGTAGATAACGAGCGGTTTATTTGTGATAGAGCCCCTGTAGATGTACAGGGGCTTTATCGTTTATTTAACCGCCAGTTCAAGCGTCCTTCGCTTGAACTTATACCAGTGTAAGCGTCCACGCTTACACAAATAATTATTAAAAAAGGTAAGCGTGGACGCTTACATCAACAATTATTCAAGCGGAGGACGCTTGAACAGGCAGAAACCTGAACTGTCATCTACTTCAACTTTGCTGTCATATCAAAATGTTCAACTGTTTTTATACCGTTTGGGGCTTCGTTAAAAGCGGAGTATAGTACGTATTTTTTGTCTTTATCTATTCCCGGCAAAGTTTTATCTATTACTTTTTTGATCGCCTCGTTTTCGTGCTTTATGGCTGTAGTATCTTTTAATTTTATGGACGACAGGTAATAGATCATTGGGAAATCTCCCTCAGGAGTGGTTTGATTAGATATCCTGATAATGCGTGGATGAGTGGCAACCTGTGTAATAACTAACGGGAATTTGTAATGTTCAATGGTTGACTTCAATAGCTTGTCATATAAATCCCTTGTCGCACCGAGATGATCATAGATCCATACATCGCTTGGGCGGTTACAGTATATAGCCGATTCAACCGTGTTTAATGCATCTATCAAATAGCCTTTATCATAATACGCCTTAGCTTGCTCGAGAAGTTCAGGACCGGTTTTGCCATTTATAGTGTATCGGCTTACCTCAAGGTTACTAAGCTTCCATCCATAATCATATTTGCAGTAAATAGCGGTGATCATATCTTTATTGGCACCTTCCTTCGGAATAAAAAATGCCATGTACATTTGGTGGGTTGTACCGATATAATTTAGTGTATAGCTGTTAATGCCTTTGGTGCCTGTTTTTATGGTATCATTATTTTTATAACGGTTTATTACATAATACTCATCAAGCAGGCTATAGCTGGCGGCTTTAACCCTGTTGCTTACCAGTTCAACTTTCCTCTCTTTGCCTGGTTCATCAATAAACTCTTTCGACATGATGTATTCCAACTGTTTTTCATTATTAACTTTCAGTTGTTTAAACAGTTCATCGTTAAGTTTATGAAATTTTTCCCGATCGCTTTTGGCTATGTTTTCATTCTTCCAGCTCCCCGGTTGTTCAGGCTCGCAGCTTTGTAAAGTAAAAATGACCAGTAAAAGGCCAAGCAGTTTTGTTACGGATGGGTTATATTTCATCGTTAGCGTTAAAGTATTAGGTGGGTACGATGATAACAATTTGCGGGCATTCTGCAAAAAAAATATTGTAGCATTTGTATAGTTACCAACGTATCATTTTTATAAACCTTAATGTTTATGAAAAAGCTATTACTCATAAGTATTTTGGCCGTTTTGATAGGCTGTAAAAAAGATGCCGAAAACAACGCTGGTCTTAATGGTAGCTGGGAGTATAGGGGCGCCGCCTGCTATTGCGTGGCAGCAGCCGACACCAGTGCCAACAAACCAGGGAACGGGAATATTTTAAGTTTTACAAATAGTGACTATAAGCGCTATACCAAAGGCGTATTGGAAAAAAGCGGTACTTATACCATTATAAAGGCTACGGCAGCTAACAAACAAATAGCAAGCCGCATTATCTATGATGGTGATACCACATCGGGCATTGTATATTTCAGGATCGATTCCTCAAAACTGACGCTTTTTGGATCGATACCCCTTGCAGCAGACGGGCCGGAATATTACTATGAGCGGATAAAACTATGAAATAATTTACCGTTTAAGTATACATTATTAACTTTTAGTAGTATTATTTTCTTTAAATGTTTACATTCCCCTCTTTATGCACATTCTAAACCCAGATAGGTATGGCAAAAGAAGATCGAGTGGACCTGTTAAAACTTATTTCCCCATTTTCTGACGAAGTACAGAACAAGGCGCTATGGCTGCGTGATTTTGTATGGAGCCAGTACCCGCAAGCTAACGAGCTTATCTTTGATAATCATGATAACATTATTTTAGGATGGTCGCCTACAGAAAAGGTGGGACATGCTTCTTGTGTCATCGCGTTAGACAGAACGAATAACAACATATACTTTGGGTTTTATGACGGAGCCGCGCTTGCCGATCCCGAAAAATTGTTGACAGGTAATGGTAAGCGGTACAGGTATATCCAGATTGAGGATATAAATGATTTTCCCAAAGCCTATATCACCCAGCTTTTAAAAGATGCGTGGATCAATTCGCTGAGAAAGGTTAATGATTACAAACAGATTGTGAATGGAAAAACCGTAGTCAAATCTATTTTGGCTTCCTTAGGGGCAATGCTCGAAACAATAGTACAGTTGTAACCATTTACCGCCACCTGTTGTTCTGAAATGTGCGACAATAGCGTTTTGCATGAAGTTTGGTACATTAACTTCCTGATATTTGTTGTGCGCATATTAAATTGGTAATTTTAGTATTAATATGCCAAAGGAAGAAAAAGCCGATCTTTTAAAATTTCTGGCTCCATTTGCTGCAGATGTGCAGGAAATGGCATTATGGCTTCGTGATTTTGTGTGGGATCAGTATCCGCAAGCCAATGAGCTCATTTACGATAATTATAACGCTGTTGCTTTTGGCTGGTCGCCTACAGAAAAAGTAGGTCATATCTTTTGTTCCATTGCCGTTGGCCGTACGAGTAACAATGTACATTTCGGGTTTTACTGGGGTGCCGAGCTCGCTGATCCCGAAAAATTGCTGATAGGCAACGGTAACCAGTACAGGTATATCCTGGTACACAATACAGCCGATTTTCCCAAAGCATATATTACCCAACTTGTGCAGGAAGCCTGGATCAACTCCCTTAAAAAAGTTAAAGATCCCAAACAAATTGTGCAGGGTAAAACTATTACCAAATCTGTTTCGGCTGTAAAACGGGAAAAGAAACCAAAAGGTGCATAAAGCTTTATTTTTCTACCAGCGCCAGCCAATCCTTTATAACCTTCCTTATCCCGGCCTCCTTGCTTTTCAGGTCATCCATACTTTTTATATATATAAGCCGGCGGCCGTCTGCATAATCACCCTCCAATAAGCCCGACGTGTCATTAACCTTAGCGCCGCTCGGAAAAACCAGTAGGATGCGTTTGTGCAGGTTCATCACCATGATGTGTCTTTTGTACTCTTTGGGGTTAAAGGGTTTCATTTCGCCGGTATACAGAAAGCTTGGCGCATTCCATTTTATTTCCTCGCCAATTTCAGGATCGGTGCTCAGTATGATCTGTCTGATGGCTTCAACAATTCCGGCAACCGGGGCATCCAGGTTTTGAATGTACCCGGTAACCAGTTCGGCATTTGACTGAGGTAATTGCTTTGCCATAATTTATTTGCAGGTTTTATACAAATGTGTTGAATATCAGGCAATAATAAAAGCGGTCATGCCCAAATCCTTCTTCGGAAGCTACATATTTTATTTAGATGTAAAGAACACTTTTATATCCAAAAAACGGGTAAATACGATAGCCGGAAGGAGAGGCTTAACAGCAATCAAAAAGTCTCCCCTACTGGGGGAGATTTAGAGGGGGCTCTTCCTTCATTTTTATTTCATATATCGCAATCAAAAAACATATATCTTAGTTTAATATTTCGGGCCGCAATTAAGGCAAATACACATGTGTTTCCGTAACATTATAGCGGTTTGCATGTCTTTATATAAACATTTTTAACATGGCTATTAATCTTCAAAAAGGACAAAAAATAGATATCGGACTGTCTAAAATGACAGTTGGTTTGGGCTGGAACCCAAACGAAGGCACAGGTTATGATTTTGACCTGGATGTATCGGCTATCATGATTGATGCCAACCGGTTTGTACCCGAAGACGAGTTCTTCGTTTTTTATAACAATGTTGATTCGCCTGATGCCGCAGTGCATCATACCGGCGATGATCCTTCAGGCGGCAACAGCGATGGCGGTGATGATGAATCCATTAATATTGATTTGACCAAAGTTGACCCTAAAATACAGGAGATCCTGTTTGTAGTTACCATACATGAGGCACAGCCGCGCAGGCAAAATTTTGGCCAGGTGCGTGATTCTTACATCCGTATTATTGATGACCTTACCGGCAGCGAAGTGTGCAAATATGAATTGGGCGAAGATTTCTCTATTGAAACCGCTATTGAGTTTGGCCGTTTATACAGGCGCAGCGGTGCCTGGAAGTTTGAGGCATCGGGTGTAGGATATAAGGAAGACCTTGCCTTCTTTTTAAGTAAATATTTTAAAGGACAGATCATTAAATAATCAAAAGCCCCACCCAAACCCTCCCCGGAAGGGAGGGCTTTTAAAAAAAGTCTTCCCTACAGGGGGAGATTTAGAGGGGGCTTATTAAATAATAATATAATGGCAATAAATTTAGTAAAAGGTCAAACTATTGACCTTCGTAAAAACGACCAGGGCGAAAGCTTCGACCTGTCGTCTGTTACCATTGGTTTAGGCTGGGATGTAAAACAAAATGGCGGCGGCGGTTTTTTAGGCAAGCTGTTTAGCGGTGGCGATGAGGTTGAGTATGACCTTGATGCCATAGCTTTTTTGTTAGATAAAAATGGTCGCGTGGCCGATAGGGGGCGTACATTTGAAAAGCCCAATGGCAATAAGGTAAGTTTATATGAGGGCGATGTGATCTACTTCAACTCTATGAAACACCCGTCGGGACATATATGGCTTACCGGCGATAACCGCACCGGAGCAGGAGATGGCGACGATGAACAGATCATCGTGAAGCTGGACTCGCTCGACCCAAAATTCGACCGGATACTTTTCATTGTTGCAATATACCAGGGCCGCAAAAATGGCCAGCATTTTGGTATGGTCGAAAACGCGTTCATCCGCGCGGTTGATAACCGGGGTAAAGAGATCGCGAAGTTCAGCCTTTCGGGCGATTCAACATACAACGGCATGTGCTCCATGACCTTTGCCGAGGTGTACAGAAAAGATGGCACCTGGAAATTCCGCGCCCTTGGCGAGCCGCACACTACCGATAACTTTTTAGAAATACTTAAACAATATTAGAAGTGGCGTGGGTCGGGTTGCGTGGTTCGGGGCTTAAATGATATGCCTTTCCCGCAACCCGTAACAGACAACCCGACCCCCATAACCCGACCCTCGCACCACACAACCCGCCCCCCGAACCAATGTCCTACCTGCACTATTCCTTTGATCTTTGGCTTACACTGATAAAATCCAACCCGGGTTTTAAAGCGGAACGTACCCGGATCTTTCACCGGGATTTTAATCCTGCTCATAAAAGCATAGAAGAGGTGGCAAAGGCTTTCAGGCTGGTTGACCTCATGTGTAACGCGGTTAACGAAAGTACCGGGAAAAACATCGATGCGGACGAAATGTACCTGATGGTGGTCAGTTTGATCAATGATAATCAGCTGAATTTGAATGATATTGATACGGGTAAACTTTATGCTGATATGGAGACGCTGGTGTTTAACTACCTGCCGGTAGTATACTCGCCTGTAACAATTGAGGTGCTGGACCGTCTAAAACAAAAAGGCGGCAGTACGTTTAGTATATTAAGCAACACCGGCTTTATTAAAGGAGCAACATTAAAAAAGATACTGGCGGAATTAAAGATGGAAAAATACTTTGATTTTCAGCTGTACTCTGATGAGGTGGGCATGTCAAAACCAAACCCGGCCTTGTTTAACCTGATGCTTCAATATATTAAACAGATCAATAAAGAAAAAGATATAACTTTAAGCAGCATTATTCATATAGGCGATAACCCTAAGGCTGATGTGGAAGGTGCAAACGCGGCAGGCATAAAAAGTTTGCTTATCAACTCAAACAACCAATCCATTTTTACATTATTAAGCTAATGAACGCTACCTGGTCATTACATCATATTAATAACGCGCAGGCATTAGGGTTTAACCCTGATGATTATAGCCGCTTTAAGTTTGGCGATGACGCTGTTGCAAAACAATTTGGTACCCAACTGGCAGATGGTTTTATTCATCAACATTTGTGTGTAAATCCTGTTGAACAGCAAATTGTGGTGATATCAAGCCCGTATTCGTTTATCCCAACAGCTACCTTTGCCATGAAAACCTGGTTTGTTTGCAGGCTTAACCGCTGGCTGGCCCAGCATGGCTATCCCGTAGTACAGGAAACAAAGGTACACCGCACCATAACCTATAAAGAAGATTATGGCGAACTGGATGCCGAACAAAGGATAAATCTGATTGGTAACGACTCGTTTCATATTGATAAGGATTTTCTGCAAAACAAAACGCTGGTGTTTTTGGATGATATAAAAATTACCGGCAGCCATGAACGTATGATTATGAAAATGGTGAATGCCTATGGTTTAGGTAATGATATATTTATGCTTTACTTTGCCGAGCTTACCAATAAAAGCATCCATCCAAATATCGAGAACCACTTAAATTATCACCAGGTAAAATCAATTTTTGATCTGGATGGCATCATAAAAAGCGGTAGCTTTATTATCAACACACGTATAGTAAAGTATATTTTAAATTACGATTTTGATAGTTTTTGTATTTTTATACAGGATCAAACGTATGATTTTATCAACCTGTTATACGATATGGCCCTGGGTAACGGTTATCATACTATTGAGGCTTATACCCAAAACCTAAATTTTATAAAAGAAAACCTATTTTTAAACAATCATAAATTAATTCAACATGGCAATTAACTTGCAAAAAGGTCAGCGGGAAAACATTAATGCTCCTAAATTTACCATCGGCCTGGGATGGGATACCAATACATCTTCAACAGGCAGTGCATTTGACCTGGACGCGTCTGTTTTTATACTGGGCGATAATAAAAAATTAGTATCTGACGAGAACTTTGTTTTTTACAACAACCTGAAATCGCCTGATGGCGCGGTTGAACATACCGGCGATAACCTAACCGGCGCCGGTGATGGCGATGATGAGCAAATAAAAGTCGACCTGTCAAAAGCCGATGCAAAGGTATCAGAAATATGCATCGTGGTAACTATTCACGAAGCGGAAGCCCGCAAACAAAATTTTGGCCAGGTACGCAATTCCTTTATCAGGATATTTGATGCGGCTACCAATACCGATATTTTAAAATACGAGCTGGAAGAGGATTTTTCGATAGAAACGGCTGTTGAGTTTGGCCGGATCTACAAAAAAGATAACAATTGGAAGTTTGAAGCAGTAGGCGTAGGCATGAAAGGCGGCCTGCAGGATTATTTAACCAAATACCAATAAAACTATGGCAATCAATCTTCAAAAGGGACAACGTATAAGTCTCGAAAAAAGTAATGGCAGTAAATTACAAAGTGTTTGCGTAGGTATAAACTGGGGCGCTATTGAAAAGAAGGGCCTGTTTGGTTTTGGCGCAACTAAAGAAGCTGTTGACCTTGATGCCAGCTGCGCTTTATATGATGATAACAAGCAACTCATTGATGTGGTTTACTTCGGTCACCTGAAATCAAAAGATGGTGCTGTTAAACATAGTGGCGACGATTTAACCGGCGATATGGCTGGTGATGACGGACTGGATAATGAAGTGATCACGGTTGATTTTGCGGGTCTTGGAAGTAACATAAGTTATGTGGCCTTTGTGCTTAACAGCTTCCGCGGGCAGGATTTTGCATCTATCCCGTTTGCGTCTATCCGTATTTATGAAGGCTCGCCTAAACAAGTGAATGAAGTGTTTGCTACCTATGATATTGCAAACAGCAGCGGTTTTGCAGGCCATGTATCTATGGTGATGGGCGTATTTTATAAAAAGAATGGCGAATGGAAATTTAATGCCATTGGCGAACCTACCAAAGACAGAAAATTAGAAGAAACAGTTAAAACTGTTACTCAAAACTATTTATAAATAACCTCACCCTGCCCTCTCCGGAGGAGATGGTTCAGAAAAGTGAAGTTAAAGTCCTCTCCTTTGGAGAGGATTATTACATGAGGGCTTCGCCGTTTAGGTGAGGCTAAATAGTTAGTATTTAAAATAATAATTGTATTTCAATAATTGAATTATGGAAAGCGCACCAGGCAATAACGAGCTAAATATAACACCGGTTAATCTGGATATTAATCCGGCTCCTTCTACCAATACTCCGGCAAAACTGCTGGACAAGGAAGGCAATGTAGACCTTACAAACATTTCATCGGCCGAGGTACAAAAATACAGCGAAACAGCGAAGGCCCTCGACCCTAAGGATGTTAACTCCATCCTGAACTATGGTACCGATGTACAGGCTTCCATGGAGAAGTACAGTAATAATTTCCTGACATCGGTACGTACTTACAACTCTGGCGAGGTTGGTTTGCTCATCAATGATCTGCTTACCGAACTGAACTATATTGATGTGGATGAGCTGAACCAAAGTGCGTTCACTTCATTTATATCGCATATACCTTTTGTTAAAAAGCTGGTATTTGATGCTAAAAAGCTGTTTCAAAAGTATGACACGGTAATTAACAACATTGATAAAATTACCAATAAGATAAAGGCCGGCCGGGTTAACTCGCTTAAGGATAACAGCTCATTGCAAACCATGTTTGATAGCAATGTAAGCTACATTCACCAGATGGAAGAGCTGATCATATCGGGCCAGTTAAAATATAACGAGCTTAATGAGCAGCTGGCGCAAATGGATGCCAACCCAACAGCTTATAACGATTATGAAATTGCCGATCTGCGCGATTTTGTGAACCGACTGGATAAACGCCTTGCCGATTTAAAAGTGGTGCGTTTTATCATGATGCAGTCGCTTGCGCAAATACGCATAGTGCAAAGCAACAATACCACCATTGCCGAAAAAGCGCAGTCTATTGTATCAACTACCATTCCGGTTTGGAAAAACCAGCTGACCATAGCGGTTGCCCTAAACAGGCAAAAGGAAAATGTGGAAATGCAGAAAAAGATCTCAGATACTACCAACACCATTCTGCAAAAGAACGCCGAACTGCTGAAGCAAAACAGTATTGACGTTGCCCGCGAGAATGAGAAAACCGTAGTATCATTGGATACCCTGAAAAAAACAACCGCATCCCTTATTGAAACCCTTACCGAGGTAAAACGCATTCACGATGAAGGTACTGCCAACCGCAAAACCCTCAACACCGAGCTGCAAAACCTGGAAGTGGAATTGAAAAAGACGGTAACAAACGGGTAAGGGCCTCACCCAACCCTCTCCAAAGGAGAGGGCTTTAAAGCACTTTTTAAAAGTCTCCCCCTTTGGGGGAGATTTAGAGGGGGCTTCGTGCTCCGCAATGACATATTTAATATGGTTGTCATATAATAAGACTGTCATACTTCAACAAGCTCTTGGCTACAAGCCCCTTTTGTTATTTATCACCTATAATTTTGTAAATTTGCATTTAATCAAAAAGTCGAGGTCGCCCGTTGATGGATGAAAACCGGTTAAATATTTTAAATCAGTCAAACCGAATGCTCAGTAAGCTGCAATTGCTTTCTGTTTTTTTTGGCGACGATGTTATTTATAAAATATATCTGCGCAGCCAGGTTATCCATAAGTTGTTTGAAACAAATCCTGAGCTCGATGTAAATAAGCTCGACCTGTTTCACCTGCAGTTCACCCAAAGCCTTATTGACCTGCTCCGGAAAATTAAAAAGAACAACGAGAGTAATATTAGCCTGGTGTTTGATGAAATACAGATCAATAAGGAACTGATTGACAAGCTGAATGATCCGTTTTACACCGAGGCCAATTTTAACCTCGAAAAGCAACGGCAGGCGCTAAAGGTCAATCTTTCGTTACGTAAATTGTTCCAGGTACTATCTGATAATTTAACGGATAACCCGCTTTCGAAAAATATCAACGCTTTTAGCTCCAGGTTTGCTGCCGACTTTTTTTATACCATAACACCCGAGCTGCTGGATGAACTCACCGCTTATAATGCCAAAGATGTTTATACTGATGAGTATGCTACCATTCAGCGAAAACTGATGGGCGTGCTGTGTAAATATGATTTTAAAACCGAGTTTTATTGCGGATTAAAATCGGGCAATCAAATTATTGAGGTGTATAAGTTTATGAATGCCGACCGGTATTTTCTTTACTCTCCATCAGACAGTCTGTTTGTGTTTTTGGATGTGGCTAAAATAGCGAACATCGATTTTTCAACTAATTTGTCGAAAAAAGAAAAGCTGATGCATGAGCTAAAAGATAAGAATGATAAGCTGGAAGGCAATGCTGCGGCCATGAAGTCATTTATGCCGCCCGAAATTAAAAACCTGCTGGCCGACGATTATAAAAAAATATCTGACATTAATTTCCTGGAGAATATCAGTAATATAGATGTGCAAGCCAATATTTTAAAAAGCATGCTCAATACCGATTTAATTTAGTTTATTTAACCCGACATTAATTCCTTACCTGTTATTATGGATTTCTTACATTCAATTTTGGGGCCTGATCTAAAAGCAGGCGTACTCGTTATTTTAAACTTAATAGTGATTGAGAGTTTATTATCAGTTGATAATGCCGCGGTGCTGGCCACCATGGTGCTCGACCTGCCTCCGCATCAACGTAAAAAAGCTCTTAGGTATGGTATCATCGGCGCTTATGTATTGCGTGGCGTTTGTTTGTTTTTAGCAGCCTGGCTGGTAAAAATATGGTGGTTAAAACCTATTGGTGGCTTATACCTGCTATACCTTGCTTTCGACTATTTTAAAGGTAAAATTCAGGCGGCTAATGGAGATGGAGGAGAGGAATCGGTTGACAAGAATAAAAACTGGCTTTATCGCTCTACAGTAGGGGTATTTGGTGTTTTTTGGTCAACTGTTGCTTTGGTGGAACTGATGGACCTTGCCTTTTCTATCGATAACGTATTCGCGGCCGTAGCTTTTACTGATCACATCGTTTTAATTTACATAGGTGTATTTATAGGCATACTGGCCATGCGTTTTGTAGCCCAGACCTTTGTTAGGCTGATGGAAAAATTTACCTTTTTAGAGACTGTTGCTTTTATAGTGATCGGTGTTTTAGGTATTAAACTATCGTCTTCAATATATGTGCATTTTTACCCGGAGGCGCCTGTTTCCAAAATGCTGGAGAGTGAGAAGACCGATATAGTTACCTCTATATTTACGGTGTCTTTATTCATTATTCCGGTATTAACTTCCTGGTTGTTTAACTTTCCTAAAAGGCACACCATCAACCCCGAAGTAGCCGAAGCCGCGGAAGATGTGTTGGATAAGCAATAAGGTTAAAACTGAAAGGTAAAAGGCGAAAGCTAAAACCAGGCCCGTGCGATTCCCCTCTTGAGAGGGGGGAGGGGTGTGTTCTTGACAGCAATTAATAACACCCCTGCACCGCTCTACCTAACGCGCCCCCTCTCAAGAGGGGAACTGAACGAGGGCATAAAACATGGCCAGCTCCAATGAACTATTGAACTAATGAACATTAATAAAATAATAGCCTCCATATTTGGTATAGGATTTTTAAAAGGCGGTGGTACATATGCCGCTATAGTAACCTGCGGATTTATCTGGTTGCTGTGGCAAAATCCCGCATTACAGAACCCCTGGTATTTATTTGCAATTACTATAGTGATAACCCTGCTGGGTGTACATGTGAGCAACAAAGTTGAACCCGACTGGGGCGAAGACAGCTCGCGCGTGGTGATTGATGAGGTTGCGGGTATGCTGATCGCCATGGTGTTTGTACCAATCAATATTTATCTTTTGCTGGCAGGCCTGGTGCTGTTTCGCTTTTTTGATATTGTAAAACCCCTGGGGATCCGTAAAATGGAAGCCCTGCCCAGCGGTACCGGTGTAATGATGGATGATGTGCTAGCCGGCTTTTACTCCAATGTTTTATTACAGGTAGGATATTTGGTGTGGGAAGTTTGGAAGGTAAAAAACTAAGAACAATCATACTAAATTAAGGAGTCATCCCGAATTTATTTCGGGACCCCATATTAAAAGCAGGGGATAGTGCGATTCCTTCCCTTGGGAAGGGGAGGTAGGGGTTTAGCAAACTTTGCAAGCTTACACCGCACGTATAAACCCCTCCCTGCCACTACACCTACAGCCGCACCCCTCCCGTGGGTAGGGAATTATATAGAGGGCTGCTCAGCATCACAACTCTTAAAGTTTCCTGATCTCCACATTCCTGAACCATACATCGGCTCCATGATCCTGCAGGGCTATGCGGCCTGTTTTAAAAGTACCGAAAGCCGGCCATTCCTTAAACTTGCTGCCTGCCACCAGTTTTTTCCAGCCATCGTCCCAAAGCGTGGTTGAGAGTACGTGCTCATTATTCATATAAATATCAAGCTTGCCTTTATTAGCCACAATCTCTACCTGGTTCCATTCGCCTGCAGGTTTTGCTACATCCTTTGATATCGACATCAGGTCATACAAATCACCTGCGCGGTGTTTGATCAGCTTGCCATCTTCATTTTCTTTATTATCAGCAACCTGACATTCCGGGCCGGTGTACCAGGCATATTGGTATTTAGCAGGATCTTCCTTTACATAAAACATAATACCGCTATTGCCGGCTTTGGATATTTTCCATTCGGTTTTAAAATCAAAGTTTTCATACTCCTCGTTGCTTACAATATCGCCTCCGTTTTTGGTTTGCCAGTCGCCTTTTTGTGAGGCATCCAGGTGTAAAACCCCGTCCTCAGCTTTCCATGCGCTGCCTGCAGTGTCTTTCCCGTAAGTATGCCAACCCTTGGTAGTTTTGCCGTCAAACAAAGGCGTGAATGCATTGCTGCTGCTATCGGCTACTTTGGCTACGGTATCAGTACCGGTGTTATCCTTCCTGGTCGACAAATTGCAGCTGCTTATGGCAATCACAACAATTAATAATAAAAATATCCTGTTCATCATGATGGTTTTAGTATTGGTTTATATGGATTATAGGTTCCCTTTTTTGATCTCACTTACAGCATAAGTGGCCGCCCTCGCCGTTAAAGCCATGTATAATATAGAAGGACTTTGGTTGCCGGTGGTGGTCATGCAGGCGCCATCGGTAACAAAAACATTTTTGCAAAGGTGCAGCTGATTCCAGTTATTGAGCAGCGATGTTTTGGGATCTTTGCCCATGCGCACGCCGCCCATTTCATGGATGTCAAGCCCCGGGGCCTGCTTGTTTTCATGTTTTTCGATGTTTTTACAGCCCGCTTTTTCCAGCATCTCGGCGCTTTGCGTTAAAAAATCCTGTATCATTCGCTCATCGTTATCATCATATTCAACAGAGGTGATCAATAGCGGGATACCCCATTGGTCCTTTTGGTCCTTACTCAGGCGCACATGATTTGTTTCTTTGGGTATGGTTTCGCCCTGCAGGTACATGTACGCTTTCCAGCCACCGGGTTCAGTAAGGGAATCTTTATATGCTCCACCAACTTGTCCACTCCCGGTCTCTGCCGGTCGTTCACGGTAGGCACCCATGAAGGTGGTAAAGCCGCCTTTATAATCGGTTTCCTGCTGGTGCAGGTTGCGGTAATTGGCCAGGATAAGCTCTGTAGGGTTTCTACCAAAATAATACCTGTCCAAAAATCCATCCATGCTTGCCGTTACCGAGGCCCGGTAATTTTGAAAGGCGACGAATTTACCCAGCAAGCCATTGTCATTACCCAAACCATTAGGGAAACGTGCCGAAGTTGAGTTAAGCAGGATAAGATTGGTGTTCAGTGCCGACGCGTTCATAAAGATGACCTTTGCCTTGTATTCAATCACCTCTTTGGTATTGGTATCAATCACTTTAACCCCGGTTGCCTTGCCCAGTTTTTCGTCATAAATAATAGAATGCACTACCGAGAACGGTCTGATGGTAAGATTACCTGTTTTTTTTGCCCAGGGTATGGTGGAGCTTACCGAACTGAAATAGCCACCAAACGGGCACCCTCGCATACACAAATTACGCGCCTGGCATTTGGCCCGCCCCTGGTCAAGATGAATTTGGTTGGGCTTGGTAATATGGGCCCAGCGGGCATGCACCAGGTGACGATCTTTATAGTTTTCACTTATTTTTTTACTGATAACCTCTTGTACTGCGTTCATATCAAACGGAGGCAAAAACTCGCCATCGGGCATGGCTTCAATGCCGTCTTTATTACCGCATACGCCAATAAATTTCTCTACATGCGAGTACCAGGGCGCAACATCATCGTAAGTTATGGGCCAGGCAATGCCATAGCCAAAGCGTTCGGGATTTATAAACTCATATTTACTCCAGCGCTGGCAAGCACGCCCCCATATAAGCGATTTCCCGCCAACCTGGTACCCGCGTATCCAGTCGAACGGCTTTTCCTGTATGTAAGGGTGGTCTTTATCCTTTATAAAAAAATGCGCGTTGTCTTCACCAAAACCAGCTGCTTTACTTATCAACGGGTTCTCATCTAAAAAAGCTTTGGTCATGGCCCCCCGGTGTTTAAATTGCCAGGGATCAAGGGTAGCCGTAGGATAATCTTTATTATGCTCCACGTTTCTTCCCCGTTCCAAAACCAGGGTCTTTAAACCTTGTTCACACAACTCTTTAGCCGCCCACCCTCCACTGATGCCTGAGCCTATAACAATGGCATCATAGGTTAAATTATCTGCCGGGTGTGAGGTGTTTTTTGAAGGATCTGGCATCGTGTTTTATGATTATATGTAAAAACTATTCAATCTGTATTTTTATATAGATTTTAACTATTATTACTGCGCAGCTATTCGATAAATAGCTTATCTGCAGCATCATTATCTAAAAGTACCTGTGCATTTGGCAGGGTTTGAAAGATGGAAGCAGGTACATCGGGCGTAACCGGCCCTTTCAAAGCCTGTACTATGATGTCGGATTTTTTTATACCGCTCGCAATTAAAACCGGAACTTTTGATTCGGCAAGGTGCCCAAGGCCAAGTGTAATACCTTCAGTTAGTTGGGTTTGCTGCTTAAAATATTTTTGCGCTACATCTACCGTAACTGGGTCTAACGCCGAATGATGTGCATAGGCTTTAAAATCGGCTCCGGGTTCATTCAGGCCGATATGGCCGTTCATGCCAATGCCTACTATCATCATATCCAAACCGCCAAGTTTACTGATGTACTCATTCATTTTTTTACACTCCGCATCAAGGTCATCAGCAACCGCGTCAAAAAAACGTACCTGTGATGATGATAATTTTAATGGCGTAAAGAAATGGGTATTCAAAAAATAGCTGCAACTGCCCTCATTGTCTTTATCCATGCCTACCCACTCGTCCAGTGCTACAAAATGCGTTTTACTGAAATCAATACAACCTCCCTGTGCATATTGAACAAGGTACTTTAGCATATCCGTTGGCGACTCACCCGATGGGAAACAGATCAGGGAATCCGGTTTTTGCTGCACTTGCCGCACAACAAGCTTAGCCACTGCCTGCGACATTTCATCATAATTTTTATAGGTGTGTATGTTCATCGTCGTTTATTTATGATCCAACCAAAGGTCAATGGGTTTGGCCACCTTAGCCGAAAATGGTAACGTTATCTTTTTACCCGCGCCCGCCGAAGCGTAAGCCGCATATATGATCTCCAACACAGCCCTGCCATCTTCGCCGGTAACCAGCGGGGTTTCATCATTTCGCACACAGTCAATAAAGTGTTTCAGCTCATGCGGATAGCCCTGGTTAAAGGCTTCCTCAAAAATGGTAAAGCTCCAGCCCTTGCTGGTATCAGCTTTTTCCATAGCATAACCATATCCTTCGCGACTATAAGTAACTGCCGCGTTGCCCATGAACAGGTCGGCATAGATCACGCCCCCGGTACCGTATATTTCGCAGCGGTCGTCCATGCCGCCATGTTTGGCCCAGCTGTTTTCGGCCACGGCGGTAACGCCATTTTCAAATTCCACTATAATAACCGAGTTATCCTCGCCTTTTGTGCGATCTTTATGAAATACGGTGCTCATGGTAGCGTAAACATTGGCAACTTTTGCATTATTAAGCATCCACCTGAACCAGCCTAAAGCATGGCAGCCCATATCCATAATAACACCGCCGCCTGCCAGGTTAATATCATAAAACCAATCCGTATGCGGGCCCGAATGTTTCTCGCCCTGCTTCAGCATAAATACATCGCCAACCGCGCCATCTTTTACCAGCTGCCTTGCCCGCTCATATTTTGGGGCGAAGCATAGTTCTTCGGCATACATGAGTTTTACGTTGTGGGCTTTGCAAACGGCTATCATTTCATCAGCCTCTTCCAGCGTTACGGCCAGCGGTTTTTCGATAATAATATGTTTGCCGGCTTTGGCCGCTTTGATGGTGGCTTGGGCATGCAGGTAATTGGGCAGGCATATATCCACCACTTCGCAGCCCGATTCGGCTATCAGCTTATCTATATCATCAAACCATTGTGGTACCTGGTATTTTTCGGCAAAAGCCTTTGCCTTATCATAATTGCGGGCATATACGGCAACCACTTCGGCCTCGGGTATAAAGCGATGATATGATTCTATGTGGATGTCGGTAATAAAACCTGCTCCGAGTATAGCCACTTTAGTTCTGTTCATACAATATATTTTACGTAAGCAGCAACAATTAATTACTGCATGTTTATTAGGTATAATTTAAGCGTTGCAATAATTGGAGCAACGTTCTATTGGTTCAAGGGGTATTCAGAAATACTAATTCAAGATTAACGATTTAAATGTTAAATCAAAAAACTAATTGAAGTTTTAAAAAAGGATTTAGCATGGGCTACGGATAATATTTGAACAGTTGGCAGCCGGTAATTGTTTATTTGAGCCGTTTAACATTTGCAATTTCAAAAGATAATATATACTATTGTGTATTATTGACACAATGATTTTGTTTGCTGTTAATAAGCCAGTTATAACCAACAGGATTTTATACCCCTTTAAAATTTAACATGAGAATAAGCTACAAATTAAGTGTTGCTATTGTACTGACGTGGGCCGTCAGCGGTTTTCAATCAACCGTGCAAGCCCAAAACAAGCAACAAGCCCCGCAATTGCGTGCAAACAATGTTAAGCAGATCATAGCTGCTATGACATTAGAAGAAAAATCAAAATTGGTTGTTGGCATGGGCTTTAAAATGCCCGGTATGCCGCCGCCCGAAAAAGGTAAAAAGCCCGAAGCTATTGACATTGGTGGCTTTAAATTACCTCCATCTGATCCTGATGCTTATAATATTCCCGAAAAAGTTCCCGGAGCCGCGGGCCGTACACATGGCATTGCCCGTTTGGGTATCCCATCAATGACGGTATCTGACGGCCCTGCCGGATTAAGGATCGAACCGATCAGGAACGGCGATAAATCAAAAACATATTATGCCACAGCGTTCCCGGTGGCCACCTTGCTGGCTTCAACCTGGGATACCGAACTGGTAAACCGGGTAGGTGTAGCCTTTGGTAACGAGGTACGCGAATATGGCGTGGATATATTGTTAGCGCCGGGTTTAAATATTCACCGCAACCCGCTGGGCGGGCGTAATTTTGAATATTATTCGGAAGATCCGCTGGTTGCCGGTAGCATGACCGCCGCTATTGTGCGTGGTGTGGAATCAAACGGCGTGGGTACATCTATAAAACATTATGCCGCCAATAATCAGGAAACTAACCGTAATTCTATCAATACCATAGTAAGTGAAAGGGCCATGCGCGAGTTGTATTTACGTGGATTTGAGATCGCCGTAAAAAAATCACAACCATGGACAGTGATGTCATCCTATAACAAACTGAATGGAACTTTTACTTCGCAACGGCATGATCTTTTATCAACCATCCTGAAAAAAGAATGGGGCTTTAAAGGCTTTGTGATGACCGACTGGTTTGGTGGCGTTGATGCGGTAGCGCAAATGAAGGCCGGTAATGACCTCATTATGCCGGGCAGCCCAAGCCAATCTGAAGCTATTGTGGCCGCCGTTAAAAAAGGCACACTGAGCATAGCCCAGCTGAATGCCAATGTAGAGCGGATTTTGAACATCGTGGTTAAATCGCCATCATTCACTAAATATAAATATTCTGATAAGCCCGATTTGGCCGCTCATGCTAAAGTTGCCCGTGAGGCAGCGGCGCAAGGTATGATTTTGCTTAAAAACGATGAGCATGCTTTGCCGCTTGCCGCGGCTAAAAGAATCGCGGTATTTGGCAATACCTCCTATGATATTATTGCCGGTGGTACGGGAAGCGGTGATGTGAACAAGGCATACACCATATCGCTGATGCAAGGTTTGGGTAATGCAGGTTATAAATTACAGGAAAAACTGTCGAAAAGCTATGCCGATTACCTGGCCGATATGAAGCTAAAACAGCCCAAACCTAAAAACTTTTTTGACCACCCGGCCCCCATCCCCGAAATGGATGTAACCGCAATACTGGCCGATGAAGCCAATGGAGCCGACGCGGCCCTGATCACGATAGGGAGGAACGCCGGTGAGGGTGCCGACAGAAAACTGGATAACGATTACTACTTATCGGCAGCCGAAAAAGGATTGATCAAAAGTATTGCCGATGCCTTCCACGCCAAAGGTAAAAAGGTAATAGTGGTATTAAACATAGGCGGCGTAATTGAAGTAGCCAGCTGGCGCGATGGAGTAGATGGTATCCTGCTGGCCTGGCAGCCCGGTCTTGAAGCAGGCAACGCCATTGCCGATGTTTTGAGTGGCAAAGTAAATCCTTCGGGTAAACTGGCCACCACCTTCCCAATGGATTATAAGGATGTGCCATCGGCCAATAATTTCCCGGGAACACCAGCCGATAAACCAGAGCAGGTGATATACGAAGAAGGCATTTATGTGGGTTACCGTTATTACGATGCGGCAAAAGTTAAACCGGCTTATGAATTTGGTTATGGATTATCATACACCAATTTTAAATTCAGCAATCTGAAACTGAGCGCATCAAACTTTGTAAAAAGTATTACAGCAACCGTGACCGTTAAAAATACAGGCGATGTTGCCGGTAAAGAGGTAGTGCAATTATATCTGGGTGCCCCTAAAAAAGATCTGGATAAACCCGAAGATGAGTTAAAAGCCTTTGGCAAAACCCGCCTGCTTGCTCCCGGCGAATCGCAAACATTAAGTTTTGTGATCAAGGCAGCCGACCTGGCATCGTTCTATACGAACAGGGAAGCCTGGGTAGCTGATGAAGGCAAATACGAGGTTAAAGTAGGTTCCTCATCAAGAATGATAGCCGAAACAGCATCGTTTAAACTGGCAAAAGATATTACCGTTGAAAAGGTGAACAAAGCCCTTGTGCCTCAACAAGCAATCAAGGAATTAAAATTAAACAAATAAAATTCCCCTCTTGGGAGGGGTAATAGCCTATGAAAAGACAGACGACGAGAATTAAACGCAGTATCGACTCACCCCGACATCGCTGCGCTTGTCACCCCTCTCTACGCTCCGCGCAAAGAGGGGATTTCAACATTTTTTTCCTTTACCCTCTTTGCGGCGAAGCCGGAGAGAGGGTGGTCCAGCGAAGCGTAGACCGGGTGAGTCAACTGTGGACGGTGTTATTTCCCTTCAAAGTTTGATAGCTGCCTTTTCATGGGCTATTACTCTTGAGAGGGGGAGCGATGGGTAGTGTAATGGCAGGGGTGTGTTATTGAAATGATCAGGAACACACCCCTACACCCCTCTCAAGAGGGGAATCGCACAGGCCCTATGCTTTTTAGAATTTGTCTGCCTTGCAATTATTTAAATGTGTTGCAAAGGCATTTATAAATGATCAACTTTATACTAACCAATTATGAACCTTATGGCTAATCGACTTAAAGTTATAGCATTGCTGTCCCTGCTGCCTGCTACTGTAACTATGGCGCAAACTAAATGGACCGAAAAAAAATCGGGTGATATTGTTTTTGTGACAAATACAGGAGGGCAAAGCCTGGGCTATGCAAGCACATCGGGTGTAAAAATTTTAACCGTTGATGGCCTGGCTTTTAAAGACCTGAACAAAAATGGCAAGTTGGATAAATATGAAGACTGGCGCTTACCGGTTGATGTAAGGGCTAAGGACCTGGCATCACAAATGAGCGTGGAGCAAATTGCCGGTTTAATGCTGTACAGTAAGCACCAGCCCATCCCCGCTGCACCGGCTGGCCCGTTTGCAGGTACTTATAATGGTAAAAGGTTTGCCGAAAGCGGGGCAAACCCTTATGATCTTTCTGATCAGCAAAAGCAATTTTTGGCTAAGGATAATGTACRCCACGTATTGATCACATCGGTACAAAGCCCCGAGATAGCGGCGCAATGGAATAACAACGCGCAGGCTTTTGTAGAAGGCCTGGGTTTGGGGATCCCGAACAATAACAGCTCGGACCCTCGGCATGGCACCGTTGCCACCGCCGAATACAATGCCGGTGCTGGTGGCGCTATATCCATGTGGCCCGGTTCGCTGGGTTTTGCTGCTACTTTTGACCCTAAGGTAGTTGAAGGCTTTGGCCACATTGCAGCTTTGGAGTACCGGGCTTTGGGTATCGCCACCGCTTTATCGCCGCAGGTTGATATTGCTACAGAACCACGCTGGGCCCGTGTAAGCGGAACTTTTGGCGAAGATCCGCAGCTATCTGCCGATATGGCCCGTGGTTATATTGATGGTTTTCAAACTTCGCAGGGCGATAAGGAAATTACCGGCGGCTGGGGTTATGGCAGCGTGAACGCCATGGTAAAACACTGGCCGGGTGGTGGTGCAGGTGAAGGTGGCCGTGACGCGCATTATGGTTATGGCAAGTACGCGGTTTATCCGGGGAATAATTTTAAACAGCATTTAATTCCGTTTACAGAGGGTGCTTTTAAGCTGAATGGTAAAACAGGAATGGCTGCGTCGGTTATGCCTTATTACACCATATCCTTTAATCAGGATACCAAGAACAAGGAGAATGTGGCCAATAACTATAACGCCTATATCATTAATGATTTATTAAGAAAGAAATATAAATACGATGGCGTGGTATGTACCGATTGGCTGGTAACGGGTGATGAAACCGCGGTTGATCAGTTTTTGTCGGGCAAATCATGGGGAGTGGAAGCGCTTTCTATAGCGCAAAGGCATTATAAAGTATTGATGGCCGGGGTTGATCAGTTTGGCGGTAATAACGAGGTTGGTCCTGTGGTAGCAGCCTACCAGATTGGGGTTAAGGAACATGGCGAAGCCTTTATGCGGGCGCGGTTTGAGCAATCGGCAGTACGGTTGTTGCGGAATATTTTCAGGACCGGTTTATTTGAAAATCCTTACCTGGATGCAGCGGCGACAAAAGCGACAGTTGGTAGTCCGGAGTTTATGAACGCGGGATATCAGGCACAACTTAAATCTATCGTGATGTTGAAAAACAAGAAAAACATCTTACCGCTTGTCAAAAACAAAACCGTGTATGTGCCAAAGCAATTCACCCCTGCAGGCCGTAATTTCCTGGGGATGGAAACACCCGAAAAACTGGAATACCCGGTTAACATGGAAACGGTAAAAAAATATTTTAAGGTAACCGAAAATCCCGATGAGGCCGATTATGCTTTGGTATTCATCAACAGCCCCAACAGCGGCGGCGGGTACAACAGCCAGGATGCTAAAACCGGTGGAACGGGATATGTACCTATCAGTTTGCAATATGGGGCGTACACAGCCAATGATGCCCGTGCAACAAGTATAGCCGGCGGCGATCCGTTAGAAAAATTTACTAACCGTACTTATAAAGGTAAATCGGCAACGGCTATCAATGTAACCGACCTGGGTATGGTTACGGATACCTATGCCAAAATGAAAGGCAAACCGGTAATTGTTTCGGTTAATATGGCGAACCCTATGGTGTTCTCTGAATTGGAAAAGGATGCGGATGCCATATTGGTTGATTTTGGTGTACAGGGTCAGGCTACTTTAGATATCCTGACCGGCAACAGCGAGCCATCGGCTTTATTACCGCTGCAAATGCCCATCAATATGAAAACCGTGGAAGAGCAGTTTGAGGATGTACCGCATGATATGAAATGTTATGTAGATGAGCAAGGCAATACTTACGATTTTGGTTTCGGGCTTAACTGGAAAGGGGTGATCAATGACGCACGTACCGCTAAATATAAAAAGGGGAGTGTAAAACCATAAATTAGCCTATTGTAAACCTCGAAATTTAAAAATGAGAAACTGTTTGTTATTATCTGTAATGTTGCTGTACTGCACTTTGGTCTGTGCTCAAAAAAATGATCTGACTGTAGTTAAAACCGATGCAGGGCTCGTTTCGGGCAGTACCAATATTACAGGCGATGTACATATATTTAAGGGGATTCCTTTTGCCGCGCCACCGATTGGCGATCTGCGGTGGAAGGAGCCTCAACCGGTAAAATCCTGGGAGGGGGTAAAACAGTGTACTACTTTTTCGGCCAGCCCTGTGCAGGGTAAACCCGATGAGTTTGGTGTTTATACCCGCGAGTTTTTAATCCCATATGACCCCATCAGCGAGGATTGCCTGTACCTGAATGTTTGGACAGGTGCCAAGTCATCCACAGAAAAACAACCTGTATTGGTTTATATATATGGCGGCGGATTTGGGAGTGGGGGCGCGGCTGTGCCTATATATGATGGCGAAGCCACTGCTAAAAAAGGAGTTATATTCGTGGTGATCAATTACCGGGTAGGCATATTCGGTTTCTTCGCGCACCCCGAGCTAACCAAAGAATCGGGTCATAATGCTTCGGGTAATTATGGGTTGATGGATCAGCTGGCGGCCTTAAAATGGGTAAAGCAAAATATTGCTGCCTTTGGCGGCGACCCTGATAACGTGACCATCGCGGGGCAATCGGCAGGTTCTATGAGTGTGAATTGCCTGGTAGCTTCGCCGCTTGGGAAAGGGCTGTTTCAAAAAGCCATTGCCGAAAGCGGGGCAAGTTTTATTACCGGCCAATACGGTGGTACAACATTGCAGCAGGCCGAGCAGGAAGGAGAAAGGGAAGTCAAAGTTTTAGGGACAAATTCTATTGCCGAATTAAGGAACAAGCCGGCATCAGAGCTGGTTAATAAATCGCACAGCCGGCCTATTATTGATGGTTATGTATTGCCCAAATCTATAGCACAAATTTTTGATGAAGGAAAAGAGAATGATGTGCCTTTACTTACCGGCTGGAACGAGGACGATGCTTTTGTGGGCAAACTTAAAAACGCAGCAGATTACAAACAGCAAATACTTGCACAATACGGAATTAAAGCCAACACGTTCCTACAACTTTATCCGGCCAATACTGATGCCGAGGCGGCAACATCGCAGATCAGGATAAACCGCGACCAGATATTTGGTGTGCAAAACTATACATGGGCCAATATCCAAAGTGAAAAAGAGCACTCCAAGGTTTACGTTTACCGCTTTACCCGTCGCTTGCCGGCCACAGCCGATTTTGTAAAGTACGGGGCATTCCATACCGGTGAGGTAGCCTATGCTTATGATAACCTGAAATTTCTGAACCGCCCCTGGCAACCGGTTGATCATGAGCTGGCCACAACAATATCTACCTACTGGACAAATTTTGCCAAAACCGGTAACCCCAATAGCAAAGGCCTACCCACATGGCCCGCCTATGATACTCATGATAACCAGATCATGATATTGGGCGAAAAACCAATGGCAAAGCCCCTGCCTGATAAGGCCGCTTTAGATTTTATGTTTGGTGAAATGAGCAGGAAGTAGATTGCATCAAACTTATGTGGGTCATAATTCCTGCCTGATCACTTTTACAGCGCCACCACGGGCTAAAGAATGATGCGCTATCCACTGCTTTTCATGCTGGGCAATTAGTTTTTCGGTTTGTTGAGCTATCAATTTTTCTTCGAGACGGATTAAACAAAGTTTTTTATTTTGTAACTGTGAGCGGCTATCCATAGCCATTACCTGTATACCGGTAGGGGTATGGGTGCCACGCACAGCAGTTTCAACTTTATTTACATTTTGTCCGCCAGGTCCTGACGAGCGCAATGTTTCAAACCTCACATCTTTAGCATCAAAGTATATTTGTTCGGCTATACCAAAAACCCCAATCCCAACAAACCAGTTTTTACGTTTGTGAAATTTGCGGAAAGGGCTTTGCGCTATCCATTGTACAGTACCATTCCATTCTTTAATAAATGCATCTAAATTATGGCCCTGTGCCAATAAAGTAGCCGATAGTAGCGCTCCGTTTGTACCTGCTTTTTTATTTTCAATTATTGATAGTTCAATGCTGGCAAAGTGAGCCTGTTTCATTATCATTTCCTGTACTTTTGTTACTACTCTGCAACACTCCATTGGACCCTTGCCCGCGGTTATTTGTATAATTACCTTTTTCATTTTGTTAATCTTTATTCATACGTACAATACGGGGTAAAAACAGGCCCTGTATTTCTACCAGATCCTGTTGTGCTTTCATCACTGTTTCAATATTCTTATAAGCGGCCGGACTTTCTTCCAAACTGCCACCAATCAGGTTTACGCCGGCTTCGGTCAGTACCTTTTTCAGAGCCGAGTTTGTGGTGCTTTCCTTTGCCTGTTGCCGGCTCATGGCCCGGCCTGCACCATGTGAAGCAGAATATAGCGCATCTGCGTTACTCTTACCCATAACAAGGTAGGCGGGAGTGGCCATACTGCCTGGTATTATACCCAATTCGCCGTTGTGTGCTGGTGTAGCTCCTTTGCGGTGGATGATCGCTTCAGTGCCATCAGCAAGTTTATCTTTCCAGGCAAAGTTGTGATGATTCTCCACTTTGTATAACGGCTTTAATCCTAATGCCTTCAGTAAATTCATATGGATGCGGTCATGACAGGCCCGGGCATAATCGCCGGCAAGGTTCATGCTTAACCAGTATTCCTGCCCTGCTTCGCTATCCAGGTTAAGCCAGGCCAGTGGTTGCGCTTCGCGCGGAAGCTTGCAGGTGTTCATAGCTATTTGTGTGTAATGCCGCGCAATGTTAGCACCTAAACCCCGGCTGCCCGAATGAGATAGTAGCGCCACATACTCTTTAGCGGGTAGTCCTAATGTATTGTTATCTGCCAGTTCAATAGTTCCAAACTCTACAAAGTGATTGCCGCTGCCCGACGAACCTAATTGTTTTACCGCTTTACCATGCAGTTTTTTTAATAGCGCAGTTTCATAGAATTGAGGCTTGTCAAGAACTTCATGATACTGGGGTATGGATAAGCCGCCTTCCATGCCAAAATGAGTGCAGGTGTTTAAGGTCTGTTTTATTTGATGCTCATATCGCTTAATGAATTTCGCATCAGCATCAATAATAGTTAAAGCCATACGGCAACCAATATCCATTCCCACACCATAGGGCATAACTGCATTACGGGTAGCTAAAACACCACCTATTGGCAGGCCATAACCACTATGTGCATCTGGCATTAAAGCCCCCTGTATACTGATAGGTAATGACAAGGCCAGTTCCATTTGTTTTATTGCAGAGGTTTCAATTCCATCCCCACCATAAATTTTACAAGGAGCAGCTTTACCCATCAATTCAAATGAATTAATGACGGGCCGAACTGGGTTTTTTATAAATGACTCAGCAATTTTTTTGGTGGCCGAATCATTTATATATGCATCAGGATTATTCCCGATGTCGGTTAATAATGTTATGATCTCATTTTTACTTTGATGTTTAAAATGTTTAGCAATGGTGTTGATGGCAAGGCTTTTCAGCCTGTCGTCGGTATAGCCTATCTGCTGTAGTTCTTTTATTTTTATATTGCCCATAACGGTGCTGTTTTAATATTCCAGGTATGCCTCTTTTGAGGTATACCTGGGTTTGTTTTTTAATTTGTTAATGTACTGGGGCTTGTCGAAATAAACATCTCCCCAATATTTGTATGCGTTTCCGTGCAGTTTAAATATTCTTGGCTGCCAATTATTCCAGTTGATATGCTTATCAACTTCACTTATTGCTTGCTCCAGTAGTTCATCTACTCTGTTTACAGCAAAAACAATATGAGGCTGTATGGTTAATACAAATCTCCATGCCTCGGTGCAGGAGTAAATCGCTTCCCACTTTCTGTACTGGTTATTCCAGATCTCTTTACGGTAAAAGCACTGTTTTTCCGCCTCGCTCAGGTTAAATCTTCTGCCATGAAATTCATCATAGGATAATTCTCTTAATTTTTGCTTTTCGGCATCGTAATAATGATATACCCCTTTGCGGATCTTTCTCTTTTTGAATGATCGGTCATAGTGATATTGAACTTTGTTGATCTTATTTAATAATGTCTGATAAAATTCAGCTTTGTCGCTTCGCTTAATATCATCCCGCAAAACAAAAAGACGTTTCCATCCTCTTTGATATGGTTTTTCTAAGATTATAGGGGGCAAACTCCTTATCTGATCGGTCAACGAGTGACGCAACTTATCCAGCCTTATCAACTGCTTATCGAAGTCTTTTTTTACGAGCCGCTTCTTTCTCCGGGCCGACTTTATCCTGTACGGCCAATCATATATGTCCATCGGACTTTATGCATTAAATTTTTTTAATCTGTTAGGATCGTGAAAAATTCATCCATCGTATGGATATACCCTTTGTGGAAAGCTCAAAGCATGGCCTGTAACGCAAAATTTATGGCGAACAAAATTGATATGCCGATGAAAATATCGTCAGTAAATCAAGTCCAAATAAATTAAAATAGAAATGGCGTCCGCCTGTATCAGGCAGCGAGCTAAAGGGATGTGTTGGAGTTACTTTCTGTCATGATTCCCTGGTATTAAAGTGTTAATAGTAAGGAACTGGCGCAAAGATGGGAAATAATTTTAAAATGGCAAGGATATATTTCGCCAGCTATTTTTTCTGCTGTTTAATTAGATTTTCCAGCGCCTGCAGGTGCAGTTTAAAGGCGGCCCGGCCTTTTTCGGTTACGGAGTAACGGGTATTGGGTTTGCGGCCGATAAAGCTTTTTTGTACCTGCATATATTCCTCTTTTTCGAGTGCTTTTAAATGCGATGCCAGGTTACCATCTGTCAAATCGAGCAATTCTTTAAGCGAATTAAAGTCGTAGCTTTCATTGGCAACCAGTACGCTCATGATCTGCAGGCGTATGCGGTTTTCAAATGCTTTATCAAACTGGTCTAAAGAAATTTTCACGAATCGTATTTAAAGTGCATCACGGTACCATAAATAATGTGCAGCAGCCCAAAACCCACCGACCAAAAAATTAGTCCGTAGCCTGGTACCAATGCGGCCAACAAACCTAATAAAATCTCCATAATACCCAAGCCCTTTACATCAGAATAGGTATAATGACTGGCGGCTATCAGCGAAAGTCCATAAAATATAAGCGTTGATGGTGCCACAATACCGTAGTGACCGTGAAATATCAGGATAAATGTAAACAAACCCCCGCTTACCAGGGGTATGGCCATATTAACCACCAGTCTTTTACTAATGGTTCCCCAAAAAGGCTGTCCGTTTTTTTTAGCCTTTTTAAAGGATAACCAGATGGCAGTGCCAATGGAAAGAAAAAGCACGGCAGATGCTACCACAAATAGTTCGGCTATAAGCGTTGTGTCGTTACGGTTAACGAGGCCCCCGTTTGCCTGTTGCAAAAGCTGGTAGCCTATCCCCGCGCCAATAAGCGCGTAAATGCCCGCCAGGATACCCGAAAGCCCGCTAAGCGAAATGAACTTGGCCGAACGCTCCATCAGATCGCGGATAGAGCTGATCTCGGCGTGAATGTCTTTTTCTTTCATCGAAAGTACTTTGTTTACCAAAGTTATTAAGATAGTTGGTAATTGCAAGGGGAAGATAATAAAAAACGCGTCATTGCGAGGTACGAAGCAATCTCTATGCTGTACAGAGCGGTTGCCCAAATGATAAACTTTGAATATTTAACCAGCCTATGTAGAGATTGCTTCGTACCTCGCAATGACGCTGCTTTTTAAGACCTTCTTTCCGTCGCAGGCGATGACAGGATGAGTCAATCTGCGGAAGAAAAACGCGTCAATGCAAGAAGTCCCCTCTAAGCAGCGAAGCTATCATGAACGCAAAAAATAAATATAATAATGTAAGTAAACTCCCTAAAGGGGAGACTTTTAAAAAGCATTTTAAAGCCCTCTCCTTTGGAGAGGGTTGGGTGAGGCTTCTGCAAGCATCTTAAAATCTAATTAAAGTTTTAATAAAAATTATATTTTCAGTATTTATTGAAAATATAATATAAACTGTATATTTGTACTGTGCAATCACAAAACACAAATCAAAATACAATGAAAACGTTAAAAGATCATGTGGTGCTTTTCGATGCGGAATGTCCTATGTGCAGTGTGTACACCAAAGCCTTTGTTAAAACCGGGATGCTGGATACCGATGGACGTTCAGCTTATCAGGATGTTGCTGAAAATACCTGCCCGGTATATGACCGCCAGCGGGCCGTTAATGAAATTGCCCTGATAAATCTTAAAAGCGGCGAGGTAACCTACGGAATAAAAAGTTTGTTTAAAATAATAGGTAATGCATTCCCACTATTTACACCACTGTTTGCATTTAAACCATTTATATGGCTCATGAGCAAAGTTTACGCCTTTATATCATACAACAGGCGGGTTATTATTCCGCCATCAAAAGGGGAGGTCAATTTTACTTATCAGCCCACATTTAAAAGACATTACCGGATAGCGTACCTGCTGTTCACCTGGTTTTTTACAGGGTTTATACTAACCGCTTATGCCCATTTGCTTACCGGGGTGATACCATTGGGCAATGCCTATCGCGAATACATGATATGCGGCGGACAGATCATTTTTCAGGGAGCAGTGATGAGCTTTTGGGAACGCCGCCAAACCTGGACCTACCTGGGCAATATGATGACCATTTCTTTCGCGGGCAGCTTGTTGCTTTTAATTCCGCTGGCAATAAACCATTGGTTTAAATTAGGGTCTGAGGTATATGCTTTGTGTTTTATGGCTGTTGCCGGGTTAATGTTCCTGGAGCATATCCGCCGTACTCAACTGTTAAACCTGGGTTGGGTACCTACTATTACATGGGTTGCGTATCGTATTATTTTATTGGCATTGATCTTAAACCTGAACTAATGAAAACCTATAAAAAAATTGTACTTGCCGGCGGCAATGGCTACCTGGGCACTATACTGGCAAAATATTATAAAGACATAGCCGATGAGGTCATCATCCTGGCCCGCAAACAAGCAAAACCTGTTGATAATATACGAACTGTAGTTTGGGATGGTAAAACCGAAAACGGCTGGACGGTACAGCTCGCAGGTGCCGATATGCTGATAAACCTGTGCGGTAAAAATGTAAACTGCCGCTATACAGAAAAAAACAAGTCCGAAATTATTACCTCACGCGTTTTGCCTACCGAGCTGCTGGGCCATGTGATCCATAAAATGACCAACCCGCCAAAACTTTGGATCAATGTAACCTCTGCCACGATATACCGCCATGCCGAAGACCATCCGCAGGATGAGGAGACCGGCGAAATTGGCTATGGTTTTTCAATAGATGTATGCAATATATGGGAAACCGTTTTTCTGAACTGCGAAACACCGCATACCCGTAAAGTTGCCCTGCGCATGGGTATAGTACTTGGCCGCAGCGACAGTGTTTTTCCGCGCCTGCTTAACCTGGTGCGACTGGGCATGGGTGGCAAACAAGGTACCGGACAACAATATATGGCCTGGGTGCATGAGCACGATGTGGCCCGCAGTACCCAATGGCTGCTTGATCACCCGGATATGGAGGGCATATTTAATTGCACTGCGCCCATGGGTGTGAAAAATATCGACATGATGGATACCATACGTAAAAGTTATGGTATGCCGTTTGGATTGTCTGCACCGGAGTGGTTGCTTGATATCGGTGCCGTGGTTATTGGTACCGAACCTGAACTGATATTAAAAAGTCGCTGGGTAAAACCCAAACGATTATTGGATTCTGGCTTTGTGTTTCAGTATGAAAATGCCGAACACGCGGTGCATGATATATTGAGTATTAAGGGGTAAATGTCAAGTCCTCAAATTTGTTCGGAAGAATAGAAAAGAAAACGGAGGGAATGTGCGATTCCTTCCTTAGGGAAGGGGAGGTAGGGGTTTTGTAAACACTTGCGAGTCCGGATCGCACGTAGAAACCCCTCCCTGCCATCGCCCTCTACCTACCGCACCCCTCCCAGGGGAGGGAATGTTTATATGAAACGTTATGTACTAACTGCCGCAAGTGGCACGCGTGCGCCAGCGAAGGCAATCCCTTTTTACCTTTCGATTACAAAGGCCTTACTCGCAATTGTCTGCCCCGCCAGTTCAAGCGTCCTTCGCTTGAACTTATATCAAATGTAAGCGTCCACGCTTACGCAAAGAGTTATTAAAAAAGGTAAGCGTGGACGCTTACTTCAGCAATTATTCAAGCGTGGACGCTTGAATAGGCGGAGCAATCCCCGATTTACAGAGTGGCTCTGTATAGCATAGAGATTGCTTCGTGCCTCGCAAGGACGCGCGGGGATAAACAATCGGGACACGTGCGACACGCGTTGCGCCAGCTTTGGAAGTTATTTAGTAATTGAATAGGAGAGACAATATATCCGCAATAAGCTATTTGTAGAGTTAGTACTTAACTCGACTTTACACAATTCATTCAAATTCACCCCTATCTTGCTCCATTTCTCCTTTACTGCAACAACATCCTCTCCTATATATGAAATGTTCAAATATCTTATGGTTTCTTCTGCAACAATCCCAAAGTTAAGGTGTAATTCCGCATGATACACATCCTTAAGCAATAGAGTTACTGTGTCATATAGAATCTTAAAGTCTAATAAAATCGAATCGTTTTCGCCCGGATTTGCCCGGTCTATTTCAACTCGTGTTAAAATCTGATCATGCCATTCTATATCTTCTATCTTCATTTTATTTATTGTTTAAATCCAGGACCCCACTATCCGATTCTCTGACTTCGAACTACTATGCCTATAGCATTCAGACTACCTAAAGCGTTATTCATTTTCCTTATCCGCTTTTTTACCAACCTCTTTGGTCATTTTTAAAGTCAAAAAAAGCAACAACCCAAGGGCAACTATTATAGCGATCCAGATAAACACAGTATAATCACGGCCTGCCTTTTTCTGTTTGGTTTGGTAAGCGGTGTTTTTTTGAACTGCCTCATGACTTATCTGCGGGATATCATCGCGAATGCTATCTGCAAAAAATTTGAGATCATATTCGGGTGCTTGTACCGACGCATCGCCTGCAAGGAGCTTGTAGGTTTGTTTACCATCCAGATAGCTGATCAATGATTCGTCGGACTGATACGCTTCGATACCCTTGATGGCTAAAGGCAAATTATCACCATTGCTTATTTGCAGTAACAGTTGGCCGGCCTTGGCAGCTATGAGCAGGTCAGTAGGTTTTGCGGAATTTAATTCGGCCTCGCCAAGCAATTGTTTGTCGCGCCCGATGATCTGGTAAACCATCACATCACGCTTAAAATATTTAGGCGCTATGATATTTATATGCAACTTGTTTACCTGGTAGCTGTCATTCAGTTTAATGGTGACGTAGGTGGTTTTATTACTGTCGGTCCGACTTATTTGCGCGGGTGCAATCGGCATATAGGCGAGCGAGGCTGCATATTCGGTATATACCCCGGCCTGCAAAAACTTTATGGGTGCTTTATTTTTATCGTTCACCAAAATTTTAAGGTAGCGGTAATTGCTGGTTGGGAAGGCTAATGATTGCATATAAGTGCCCTCGCTGTTTACCACGGCCTCCTGCAACGGAACATCTTCCTGTATGGCAAACCATTGTTTCAGGTCATCGCTGCCAACTAAATTTACCTTGCGCTGTACGGCGGTATTTTGCAGTTTTATCCACAGGCGGTCCAGAGCCAGACCGGTTTTATTTTCAACAATAAAAGTGGTTCCGGTATCGGTGCTTAACCGGGCATCAACCTGGTTAAAAACAACAAAGCTTTTCTGATTTTTTTGAGGCAGGCTTCCCGCTTGTATATAAGGTATGAAATTCCCTTTAGCATCAATGACCCTAATGTCTGACAGATCGGCCTTGGCTTTTGCCACTAAAGCAGGCTGCAGGCTAATGCGATAAAATCCGGTACTATTGATCTTTTGCAGGGCTGCCTGGTATTTAAAGTTTTTTTGTGCCGATGCAGATAGCATCAACCCACAAAATAATAGGGTAAGGCAAGCTATTTTATTCATCCTTGGCTTTAGTCTTGTCATCAACAATAATTTTTTTAACCTTTTGATACATGAACGATATTATAAGTAGCAGGATCCCCAGGCAAAAGAACGCTGCGATCTTTCCCGCCACAGGTATATTAACAATATCGAACAAAAATAATTTAAGCAGCGTTAACGAAAACAGGCTTAATGATACAATACGCATCACCCGGAGCTTATAACGCATCCCCAGCCACATGAGCGCGAAGGATAACAGGCCCCATAATATGGGCAGTCCGGTTTTAACATAAACTGTTTCTATCCTGTCGATAGAATGTATTTTGCTATAGAACAGCAGATTGCTTAATAAGCTTATTTCTAAACTTAAAAACAATACTATAGCCGCGCTGATGAGCCAGGTGAACATGATCTTCATCCCTTCATCCAACGTTTTTTGGCACAGGCGGGTAATACGGTAAAACAACAGTCCGATAAAAATTGCCCCTATCCAGTGCGCGGTGAAATGACTGGTTGAAAGTTTTTGCTGCATGAGCATAATCCGTTGCAGATCGAAGAAAGTGGGGGTTAACGCCAGGTAAACCGTAACGCAAACCATCAAAATGCCCAGCCTTATTTTTTCATTGAAATTAAGGGCCGGTACTTTTAACGAAACCAGGTAATACAGATAAACAAATGCCGGGGTGTACAGCATCATGTACAATATATTTAGGGAGGTATTGGGGTAGTGATTTAAAAATTGGTGATTGATCTCCAGCAAGCCGCTTAAAAACAGGAGCGCGAGTGCTGCAATACTGAAAATCCGCTTATCTACAGCTATACCGCGTAAATGGGGATCTGCTTCCTTGCTCACCAAAACTGATAGCAAGTATGAACTTATAGCAGCTACCAACGTGGTAATAAAACCCTTATTGGCTATGATGGTAAGGCTTGTTTCGTGGTAGGTATATATCTGGTACCAGTCCATAAACAGGCTGAGCAGCATGGCCATCCATAGTATTAACGAAGTAAGTTTCATTAACTGGATAGATGATTTTTGGTACAGCCAATACAATAGCACTGTTTCTGACGCCCAAAAAATAGTGATGCTGTTACCATGCAATTGAATAGGCGCGGCCAGCGAAATAAATGTAAGCGTAATACCGATGAGCAGGTACAATATATTGGTATCAACCTTACGGTTGCGGAACAAAATGAAGGATAACACCAGGTTTACAACAGCCAAACTCACGCAAAACAAACCCCTGAACTGCTCTTCCTTCATCACGGTAAGCAGGTATAAGCCGGCGGCAAAATAAAGCGCTGTGTTGCTGAGCAATATGGTAAAGTCAGAGGCGACGAATTTTTTGTTCTCCTTAACATTGTTTGCCACATTGATAATAAAATACAGCACATAAAAAATGCTGGCATAAACAAAACCAATATGGTAGGTAGGCGCGGTAAGTGTATATAAAACCGATGCGAAAACAATTACCGTAAAGCCAAAGGATACCATATTAAGTATGCGCCAGGCTTTAAAATAAGCGATGATGAGCAGGCCGGTATTGAGTATAAGCAGGTATATAAATAAAGCATCATAATTAGCGGTACCGGTGCTTACCATAAACGGGCTTGCAAAACCACCAACCAGCGCAATCACGGCCAGTTCCTGCTTGTCATATAACAGCGAAAGCACCACCGCGAAAATGGTGATCACGATAAGGATAATGAACGATGCGGTTTGATTAAACAGGTGAAACTGGTGAAAAGCCAGTGTAATGGTAAAATAAAATACAGCTAAACCACCGCCAACCAGTACCGAACTAAAGGCCTTATAACTGTTGCGTAACCGGTGGGCTATGGCTATTAAAATACCTCCGCAGGCTATGCCTATGCCAACGCGGCCTATTGGGCCAACCCAATCGTTATCAATAGCGAATTTTACAAAGTAACCAATGGCTAAAACCAATATGGCTATACCTATTTTATTGATGAGGTTTTCGCCGATGAATTTCTCCAGATCAGGGTGGCGCTCAAAGAAGGATGGTTGAGGTTCTTTTGGTTTGGGTGGATACAGATCCGATGTTTTAACCGGTCGCCTGATGCCGGATAAGCTATCGCTAATAACTTCACGTTGTTTTTCAACCTGAACAGGTTCAGGCTCGGGTTTTATTTCGACGGGAGCAGGCGGCCTTGGCACGCTAACGGGTTCTTTCGGCGGTTTTACCGGCGGGATTTCGCTAATGGCAGGTTGAGGTGTATCCGTTTTTTTAACCGGTTCTTCACCTGGTCGGGATACCCGTAAATGGTCAATTACCCGCTTTAGCTCCAGTATTTTTAGTTCCAGATCGGCAATTTTATGGTTAATACTGGTCTTATTGTTCATGATCAAAACAATAATTACCAGCAACATAATAATGGTAAAAAATTCCATAACCTTAGGTTTAGCAAAACCTAAAGATAGATGATTTATGAAATAATATGCATTTGTAGATAAATAAGGGATGTAAAAGCCTCATCCCAACCCTTCTCCAAAGGAGAAGGGCTTAAAAATGATAATTATTCATTTGGCAAGTCAAAGTCCTCTCCTTTGGAGAGGATTATTACATGAGGGCTTCGCCGTTTAGGTGAGGCTAAACAGCTCGCAAGACTTGCGCAAGTGAATTTGGCTAAAGCCTTTCCTTTTTTTGTTTTTATCCGTCCCATAAATGGGACGGCAATGAATAGTCTGCTTTTTATGAAGTTTTTCATTGCCGTTGGCTTTAGCCAACGGATACAGAGTAAGCAAATGGGCTTTAGCCAAATTCTTTGTTGCTATGATCTAAGTATAGCGCCGCCTATTTTAAGGTGCAAATCAAACTACAATTTGATTTGCACCTTAAAATAACGTATAAGCTAAATCAAATTAATTAACTTAGCTTCATTCATAAATCCCTGCTGCTAACCACAGTACACAAAGCCTAATAATGAAGATACTTTTTAAGCCTGCCTTGTTGATAGTCTGTTTATTAATTATAAAAACGGGCAATTCACAAACTGTTTCCCCATCACTTTTAAGAGGTCATTGGAACGCTTCCTGGATCACCGTACCTGATGAACCCACAAAAGATTACGGCGTTTACCATTTCAGGAAAAATATCCAGCTAAATGCTAAACCAGCTTCCTTTATAGTACATGTATCTGCCGATAACCGGTATAAGCTATATGTTAACCAAACCCTGGTATCATTGGGCCCTGCCCGTGGCGATACCTATTACTGGAACTATGAAACGGTTGACCTGGCACCTTATTTAAAAGCCGGAAATAACAGCATCGCGGCATTGGTATGGAACGAGGGCGATTACCGTCCCGAAGCCCAGATCTCTATCCGCACCGCATTTATTATGCAGGGCAACACGGCTAATGAGGAAGGGATCAATACCAATAAAACCTGGAAAGGTATTCGCGATAAAGCTTATCGGCCCTTTACCGGTGTCGGTTATCGTACTTATTATGTGGCCGGGCCGGGTGAGCTGGTTGATATGAACACAACGGTTAAAGGATGGGACGCTGTTGACTTTGACGACAGCGCCTGGAAAAATGCCATTAAGATAGACGTGGGCAACCCCAAAGGAACAGTAAACGCTTTCGACTGGATGCTGGTGCCATCATCGCTCCCACAAATGGAATTAAAGTACCAACGCATAGCTTCACTCCGCAAGGCTGAAGGCGTTAGCGTTCCTAAGTCTTTTCCGGCGATAAAAACTGCGGTAACCATACCGGCCAACACATCGGCTACTTTACTGCTCGATCAAACTTTTTTAACCAATGCTTTTATAACGCTCAATTTTAGCAAGGGGAAAAACGCGGCTATAAAACTGACCTATGCCGAGTCCATGTTCACCAGTTTAACCGGGCCGGAGGGTACGGTTAAAGGTAACCGTAACGATGTGGAAGGGAAATTATTTGCTGGTCGTAGGGATAGTATTATTGCTGATGGCTCGCCCAATCAAACATTTACAACCCTGGCATGGCGTACTTACCGCTATATCCAATTAAAAGTTAAAACCGGGAATGAACCTTTGGTTATTGATGATATTTACGGCACGTTTACGGCCTATCCATTTCAGCTGAATGCCAAACTGGAAACAGGCAACCCCGAAATACAAAAGATCCTGGATATAGGCTGGCGAACTGCACGCCTTTGCGCTGGTGAAACGTATACCGATTGCCCGTATTACGAACAACTACAATATGTTGGCGATACCCGCATACAGGCCCTGGTATCTTTTTATAACAGTGGTGACGACCGGCTGGTACGCAACGCCATTAACCAGATGGATCATTCGCGTATTGCCGAAGGATTGACGCTGAGCCGCCATCCTTCATTTTCGCCCCAAATTATTTCTACCTTTTCTTTATGGTACATTGGTATGCTGCATGATTACTGGATGTACCGGCCCGATAGCGCGTTTATAAAAGATAAGCTATCAGGAGCAAGGGATGTGCTGGCATTTTTTGGCAAATACCAACAGGCCGATGGCTCACTAAAAGATACACCCTACTGGACATTTGTTGATTGGGTAAATGATAAAGGCTGGGATTTTGGTCAGGCACCTAAAAGCGCCGGTGGAAATTCGGCCATATTGGATATACAACTGATGTGGGCCTATAACCAGGCTGCCGAAATGGAAGCAAAAATGGGTTTGCCCACCTTTGCCGCATCATACCAGGAAAAGGCAGCGCAACTAAAAGCCACTATTCAAAAAAGATATTGGGATGCAGGCCGGCAATTGTATGCAGATACGGAGGACAAACAACTGTTTTCGCAGCATACCAATACGCTGGCGGTTTTAACAGGTATGGTTACGGATACCGATGCAACCGCGTTATGCAAAAAACTGTTAACCGATACTACGCTTACGCAATGTACCATCTACTTTAAATACTACCTGCACCAGGCTTTAATAAAAGGTGGTTTTGGAGACGACTACCCGAAATGGCTTGATATATGGCGAAAAAACATCAACATGGGCCTTACTACCTGGGCCGAGATCTCGGACCTGGAACATAACCGTTCTGATTGCCATGCCTGGGGTGCAAGTCCTAATATTGAGTTTTACAGAACCATATTAGGGATTGACAGTTATGCCCCCGGTTTTAGTAAAATAAAAATAGAACCACATTTGGGCGAACTAAAAAATGTAAGTGGCGAAATTCCTCATCCCAATGGAAAGCTATCGGTAAAATACCAGATGGAGAAAAGTAAGTGGATGATGTGGATCAACCTGCCGCCAAATACATCGGGTGTGCTGGTATGGAAGGGTAAAAGTTATTCTATAAAAGCCGGGGAGAATAAATTAAGCATTTGAAAAAACAACCTTTCCACACAGGGTGAAAATTCCAAAATGTTTATTATCAAATATTTGTAGATTTGATAGAGCCAATTAAACCCAAACCAATGAAAAAAATAATTATAGTGAGCTTGCTAAGCCTAATGGTGATCATGATGTATTCATTTAGCCGGGCCGAAAAGAAACTGCCCGAAGGTATTTTAATTCCGGAAGGTTACCGGAATTGGACGCATGTGAAAACGGCTGTCAACAATCCCACTTTTGCATCACATTCAGGGTTTCATCATATATATGCTAATCCAAAAGCTATAGAAGGCTATAAAACGGGTCAGTTTGCCGATGGCGCTATCATCGTGTTTGACGTATTGGAATCCCTCCCTCAAAAAAACGGGGATATTTATGAAGGCAAAAGAAAGCTAATAGATGTAATGGTTAAAAATAGTTCCCAATTTAACGAAACGGGCGGTTGGGGATATGAGGAGTTTATTTACAGCGATAGTGTAACCACAAAGGCGCTGCACCCAACAAAAGAACAATGCTTTAACTGTCATAATACCCGAAAAGTAAATAATTTCATTTTTAGTAATTACAGGAGCTAAGAGAGCAAAGCCTGTCAGTCTTGTCGAAGACTTGTGCGCATAGGAGAGGCCTGCTCACCATGACACCCGGCCGCTGCAAGCGTCCCGCTTGTAGTTACCATGATTTGGAATAAACCCAACTATCCAATTTACCACAAGCGCTTGCGGTAGCGAAGGCAAATGGCGCATAGAGATTGCCCTGCCTAAAGCACATCGGGTGTTTTTATCTGGAAAGGTCGTAGTTATGTGATTAATTCAGGTAAAAACAATGTAATTGTTTAATAAATCAGTAAAAAAATATAATGAAAGTCATGTTTTATTGAAAAAGTGTTAATAAAAGAGCATTTTGCATCGTTTTTGCAATTTTTGAGTAAAAAAACTTTGATTTTCTGTTTGAAAAGTAAAAAGCAACACTAACTTTACCTTTGTAAGGATGATTGCTTATTGTAATAGTTACACTTGTATTAATTGCATATTTAACAATCAGATATTATTAAAAATGTGATATTTACGTGCCGGGGAAATTAAGTGATCAAATTGATTGTCGATTACACCTAAAATCCGGTATAAATCTATACGAATGAAAAACAATACGCCATCACAAGTAAAAATTCTTTCCATCGATATCGGCGGCTCACACATTAAGGCCACCATCTTAAATAAAAAAGGCGAACTCAAAATGGATTACGATAAAATTGTAACCCCGGCGCCTGCAAGTCCCGAAAATTTGATAAAAGCTATCAAAACATTGGTTAAGAATTTTCCTTCATATGATTATATATCTGTAGGTTTTCCGGGATATGTGAAAAACGGGATAATAGATACCGCCCCCAATTTAGATACCAAACTTTGGGCTGGTATTGATTTAAGCAAAAAATTGGCCGAAGCGTTGGGCAAACCAACGCAGGTGGTTAATGATGCAGATATGCAGGGCCTGGGTGTAGTAAAGGGCAAAGGCCTGGAAATGGTTATTACACTGGGTACTGGTTTTGGCACCGCGCTGTTAATGAATGGTCATTTGCTACCGCATTTGGAACTGGCCCACCATCCAGTTAAAGATGCAGACACCACTTATGATAAATACATTGGCGAAAAGGCATTGGAAAAATATGGTAAGGAAAGGTGGAACAAGCGCATGCAAAAAGTTTTTAAAATTTTAAAAACAGTATTCAATTACGATACTTTATACATTGGCGGTGGTAACTCCGACCTGCTTACTTTTAAGCTGGATAAAAACATGAAAATTGTTACCAATGCCGACGGCATAAAAGGTGGCGCAAGGTTATGGCTTAACGAGGGTGAAAGCAAAACCAAAAGATCAAAAGCAACACCGGCCAAATAAATCATTTAACACCAACTAAATAAAATTATACAACACCGACACGACAATGGAAAATAATCAGGACATAGAAAAATTAGCAATAGATACCGTAAGGATATTATCGGCAGATGCAGTTCAAAAGGCAAACTCAGGTCACCCCGGCACCGCGATGGCGCTTGCACCTATGGGCCACGTTTTATGGTCAAAGTTTTTAAACTACAACCCTAAAAACCCTGATTGGGTAAACCGCGACAGGTTTATCCTTTCGGCAGGGCATGCTTGTATATTGCAGTACAACTTTTTGTATTTAACAGGCTATGATCTTAGTTTAGATGATATCAAACAATTCCGCCAGTTACATAGCAAAACCGCAGGTCACCCCGAGTATGGTTTGGCTCCTGGTATTGATGTTACTACTGGTCCGTTGGGTCAGGGTTTTGCAAATGGCGTAGGTTTTGCCATTGCGCAAAAACATTTGGCAGCACGTTACAACAAGCCAGGTTTCGAACTTTTCAATTACAATATTTACGCTATTACCAGCGATGGTGATATGATGGAAGGTGTTACTTCTGAAGCAGCATCATTAGCTGGTCATTTACAACTGGGTAATTTAATTTATCTGTATGATGATAACCATATCTCTATTGAAGGCAGCACCGATATTGCTTTTAATGAAGATGTAAGCGCGCGTTTCCGCTCATACGGCTGGCAGGTACAGGAAATAGCCGATGTTAACGATACCCACGCGTTAGAACTGGCTTTAATAAATGCCAAATCCGAAACTCAAAAACCATCACTGATCCGTGTTCGTTCGCTGATAGCTTATGGCAGCCCTAACAAATCTGGTACTGCAGGCTCACATGGTTCGCCGCTTGGTGCTGATGAAATTAAGCTGGTTAAAAAATTCTTCGGCTTTGATCCTGAAAAATCATTCGAAGTACCTGCCGAAGTATTAAAATACTACAACGGAGTAGGTGCTAAAGGCGAAGGCAAAGAAGAAAAATGGAATAAATTATTTGCCGACTATAAAGCCAAATATCCTGAATTAGCTGCCGAATACGAACTGGCCAGCAGTGGTGGTTTACCAGAAGGCTGGAAAGATAAACTGCCGGTATTTAAAGGCTCTGACCCTAAAATGGCTACCCGCCAGGCATCAGGTAAAGTATTGAACGCTGTTGCAGCAAGCCTGCCCAACCTGATAGGTGGCGCGGCGGATCTTTCCCCATCAACAGAAACCAACCTGAAAGAATTTGATTCATTCACCTCTGAAAACAGGAATGGCCGTAACTTCCACTTTGGTATCCGTGAGCATGCCATGGGTTCGGCAATGAATGGTATGGCATTAACAAAAGGCGTTATTCCTTTTGGCGCTACCTTCCTGATGTTCTCAGAATATATGCGCCCGCCTATCCGTTTGGCGGCCATTATGAAAATAAGCCCGATTTTTGTTTATACCCATGATAGTATTGGTTTAGGCGAGGATGGTACTACCCACCAGCCTGTTGAGCAATTGGCTTCACTGCGTTCTATTCCAAATATTACGGTTATACGCCCGGCTGATGCCAACGAAACCACACATGCATGGCGCGTTGCGCTTGAGCATAAAGGTGGTCCGGTTGTATTGGTGTTCACCCGTCAGGGCTTGCCAATCCTTGATCAGGATAAATACGGTAAAGCCGATGGTCTTGAAAAAGGCGCCTACATTCTTTCAGAAGGCAGCAAAGGTCCGGATCTGATCCTGATAGCAACCGGTTCTGAAGTGGCATTGATCATGGAGGCTCAGGCAAAATTAGAAGCAGAAGGTATTTCAACTCGTGTGGTAAGTATGCCATCATGGGAATTGTTCGAGAAACAGGACGCCGCTTATAAAGAAAAAGTATTCCCTAAAGCAAGCAGGAAACGTTTGGCTGTTGAAATGGCATCCCCAATGGGCTGGCATAAATACACTACCGACGAGGGCGATATGTTAGGCATGACCACCTTTGGTGAATCGGCCCCGGCAGAAGACCTGTTCAAGTTTTTTGGCTTTACAGTAGATAATGTAGTGGCCCGCGCTAAGGCTATTTTGTAGTATCAAGTAGCGAGTATCAGGTAGCAGGATTGCTATTTGATACTTGCTTTAAGTTCTTAGATATCGATATATAAATGAATAAAAGATGTTTTATAATTGTTAGTATAGTTATGCTAAGTGTGGCTGTATTTTCAAAAGTAAACGCACAGCCTTCTGTACAGGATAAGGCAGATGTTAAAGCTTTTGTTCAAAAATTTTATGATTGGTATGTTGTTTTGTACACGGCTCCGGTAAATAAAAAAAATCCGGCATGTTCTTGTGAAATACCTACAAAACAACATCCGGAATATTTCGATCTAAGTCTTCGTAAAGCACTAAAAGACGATTTTGCCGCGCAAGCCAAAGTAAAAGGGGAAATTGTGGGACTGGACTCAGATCCGTTTTTGGGAGGACAGGACATAGGCCTTGGCTATCAAGCAGGTAATGTAAAGAATATTGGTAACAAGTTTCTTGTCGATATACATGATATAGATAAAGGCAAATCCGAAAAAGAGAAGTTGGCAGCACCAGTTACAGTTATTGCGGAGGTTGCTAAATCAAATGAACATTTCGTTTTTACGAATTTTATTTTTTTGATAGACGGTAAACGGTTCAGTCTTCTGAAAATGTTAAAGGATTTGAGCGATGAACGAAAAAATAATATAAAGTAATCAATGAGTCCTAATAATAACCTCATACAAAACCTACAATGGTCGTCGGAGATCATTAATCCGGTTGGCAAGCAAAAGGTGGCGCGGCAAATTACCGAAAAGGTAAAGGATGGCGATGTGCTTGGCGTGGGCTCGGGGTCTACTGTGTATATGGCTTTGCTGGCCATTGCCGACAGGATTAAATCTGAAAATCTGAACGTGCTGGCAATCCCCACCTCGTTGGAGATTTCGATGTTTTGCAGCAAGCTGGGCATACCGCTAACTACCTTGTATGAGCACAACCCAGATTGGCTGTTTGACGGCGCAGATGAGGTTGACCCAAACAACAGTTTAATTAAGGGCAGGGGTGGCGCAATGTTCAAGGAAAAACTGCTCATCAGCTCAAGCCCAGTGAATTATATTATTGTTGATGAATCAAAAATGGTAGCCAAATTAGGTACTAATTTCCCGGTACCTATTGAGGTGTTCCCACAATCGCTGCTGTATGTTGAAAGGGAATTGAAGAACCTGGGAGCTACCAGCATTGTTTTGCGCCCGGCTAAAGGTAAAGACGGATCAATAATTTCAGAGAATGGTAACCTGATACTTGATTGCAAATTTGAGGAAATAGGCATTACTATGGAAAAGGACATCAAGGCAATTACCGGAGTTATTGAGAGCGGGCTTTTTATAGGCTACAATCCGAGCATTTTAATGGCCTCGAACAATTAGGGATAAAGGATCGGATCAAGGATACAGGAAGAGCGACGGCATAAGAGAGTAAAAAAAGCACCGGGTGTGTGCGATTCCTTCCCTTGGGAAGGGGGAGGAAGGGGTTTATTAACCATGTGATTTCTGATCGCACGAACAAACCCCTCCCCGCCATTGCTCACAAACCCTGCCGCACCCCTCCCGTTGGGAGGGAATTTAGGCATAAACACAATGCAGAGACGCATAAATTGCGTTTCCCGGTACTGAGTTATTCAAACAATGATACTAAGGTTACCTAATTTACAATATAAATTAGGAACTTTAACTTATCAAAACAAATGCAGGCGATTTGGGAGGTAAAACCGCCATCTGCAAAAAAAACATCTACCTCGTTAATTAAATAATTGAACTTTAAAACAACCTTAATATGGCAACTAATAATGTAAAGCAAATACATGATTTCGGACAAAGCATCTGGCTTGATTTCATCGATCGCGAGATCATTGCTTCAGGAAAACTAAAAAAATTAATTGATGAAGATGGTGTAAGAGGCGTAACCTCAAACCCGGCAATTTTTGAAAAAGCCATAACCAGCAGCTCTGATTATGATAACGATATTGTTGAACTGTCAAAAACCACTGACGACAACGAGCAGCTGTTTTTTGGTTTAGCCATAAAAGATATTCAACAAGCGGCCGATTTGTTTAAAGGCGTATATGAAGAATCAAACGGCGTAGATGGTTACGTAAGTTTAGAAGTTTCTCCGTTTTTGGCGTTAGACACCGCAGGCACTACCAAACAAGCTGCCGAGCTTTGGAGAAAAGTTGATCGTAAAAATGTAATGATCAAAATTCCGGGTACACAACCAGGTTTACCAGCTATCAGGCAATCAATTGCCAAAGGCATTAATATCAATGTAACCCTACTTTTTGGTTTAGAGCGTTACGAGGCAGTTACCGAAGCCTATATTTCGGGCTTAGAGGATCATTTGGCGGCAGGTCATTCCATTGGTCATATTGCATCAGTAGCCAGTTTCTTCCTGAGCCGTATTGATGTGGTTGTTGATCCATTGCTGGAATCAAAAGGTCATAAAGAACTGGTAGGCGAAGTTGCTATCGCTTCAGCTAAAAAAGCTTACGAAATTTATAAAAGGGTGTTCAGTACCGAAAGGTGGAAAAAACTGGCAGCACAAGGCGCTCAGCCACAACGTTTATTATGGGCAAGTACCGGCAGCAAAAACCCGGCATTTAAAGATACCAAATATGTTGAGGCATTAATTGGTCCGGATACTGTTGATACCGTTCCTTTAGAAACTGTTGATGCTTTCCGTGATCATGGTATTGCAGCCAACACGCTTGAAGGTGGTTTAGAGCAGGCAACCGCTACTTTAGCTAAACTGAAAGATCTGGATATTGATCTGGATGCCATTACCCAACAACTGGAGGATGAAGGTATCGAGAAATTCAATAAACCTTTTGAAAAATTATTGAACGCGATTGAGGAGCAAAAAAGTAAAGTAAGCTAATTACTTTATGGAAGCTGCAAGCCTTAAAATACTTTTTTTTGACGTTGGTGGCATTTTGCTCACCAACGGCTGGGGTCATGAATCCCGGAAAGAAGCATCTAAAAGATTCGGCCTTAATTACACCGAAGTGAATGAGCTGCACAATTTCATATTTAACGTATATGAAATTGGCAGCATCAGCCTTGATGAATACCTGGATACTGTAATATTTAACCACCCCCGCGATTTTGTACGCGAGGACTTTAAGGAGTTTATTTATGCGCAGTCGGTTGAGCTGCCTGATATGCTTGCCTGGCTTAAAGCGTGGAAAAAAGACTGTGGTTTCCGTATCATTTCGGTAAATAACGAGGGTAAGGAGCTGAATGATTACCGGGTTAAGAAATTTAAGCTGCATGAGTGTTTTGATGCCTTTGTATCATCGTGCGAGGTAAAAATGCGTAAACCCGATCCGGGTATATGGCAACTGGCTATGGGTATAGCGCAGGCATCGCCGCAACAATGCGTGTATTTTGACGACAGGATCATGTTTGTGAATACGGCCCAGAAATTGGGTATCCGCTCGTTCCTGCACACTGATTTCGAAAACACCAAAAAAATATTAGAAGATCTAAAAAAAGAAAACAATGTTCATTAAGGCAGTGGAAGTTATTTAGCCTCACCAAAATCCTCTCCAAAGGAGAGGACTTTAACTTCACACTTTTTGAACCCTCTCCTTTGGAGAGGGTAGGGTGAGGCAACCAATGAACAAGTGAACCAATAAACTAAAACAATAAAATGAGCGCAACAAATAATAAATATGCTTTTGGTATGATAGGCCTGGGCGTTATGGGCCGCAGTCTGCTGCTCAACATGGCCGATCACGGCTTTGCTGTAGCCGGGCATGATAAAGATGCCGCCAAGGTATCATCACTGAACGAAGAAGCCGGCGACCGTGCCGCTAAAGGTTTTGGTGATGTTAAAGAATTTATACAAAGTTTAACCACCCCGCGTGCTATCATGATGCTGGTTCCGGCCGGCAAAATTGTGGATGCTGTAATTGAGGAACTTACGCCGCTGCTGGAGAAAGGTGATATATTAATTGACGGTGGTAACTCGCACTTTACCGATACCAACCGTCGTGTGGAAGAACTGGAAGCCATTGGCCTGCATTTCTTTGGCATGGGTGTTTCTGGTGGAGAAGAAGGCGCGCGTCGTGGCCCAAGCATGATGCCGGGTGGCGATAAGCAGGCCTACAACGTAATGAAGCCTATTTTTGAAGCCATTGCCGCTAAGGTTGATGGTGTGCCTTGTGTTACCTACATTGGTCCGGGTGCATCAGGTCACTTTGTTAAAATGGTGCACAATGGTATTGAGTATGGTATTATGCAGCTGATTGCTGAAACTTACGAGATCCTGAAAAAAGGCCTAAAACTAAGCAATGATGAGATAGGCAAAATTTTTGCCGAATGGAACGAAGGCAGGCTGCAATCATTCCTGCTGGATATCACCAAAGATATTTTCAAATATAAAGCTCCGGGTACCGATCATTTATTATTAGATGATATTAAGGACGAAGCCCGCGCTAAAGGTACCGGTAAATGGACATCGCAAGTGGCCATGGACCTGCAGGCTCCTATCCCTACTGTGGATACTTCGGTAGCCATGCGCGATCTGTCAAAATACAAACAACTGCGCGAAAAAGCCGCTGCACTGTATGCTAAAGATGCTATTGTTTTAGAAGCCGATAAAGCCGAGTTTATAGCGGCTTTGGAACAGGCATTCTACTTCACCATGATCATCAGCTACGCGCAAGGCATGCATTTGCTGTCAAATGCGTCGGCAGAGTATAAATATGATCTGCACCTGGGCGAGATAGCCAAAATTTGGCGTGGAGGCTGTATCATCCGCTCAAAATTCCTGAACGATATTTTTAAAGCGTACGAAAAGAATGCCGGCTTAGAGCACCTATTACTGGATACCAATGTGCAGGCATTAGTTGAAAGCGTTGTACCGGGCATCAGGAAGGTATTGTCAAAAACCATTGCTGCCGGTGTGGCAGCACCAGGCTATGCGGCATCACTAAGTTACTTTGATGCTTTCCGCAGTGCAAGGATGCCATCAAACCTTATCCAGGCCCAGCGCGACTATTTTGGCGCGCACACTTATGAGCTGATAGGTAAAGAAGGTACATTCCATACACAATGGGCACCAGTTAGTTAGGGTCGGGTTGCGGGATCCCTGGTTCGGGGGGCAGAATGTATGAAACCCAACAACAGAAATCCCGCAAAACACAGTATACACAAACCTCGCAACACGCAACAGAAACAAAATGAGCACACACACTAAATCAGATCCTACTATATTCATCATTTTTGGTGGCACAGGGGATTTAAACTCCCGGAAAATTGCACCGGCCCTTTATAATCTTTTTTTAGATGGCTGGATGCCTAAGCAATTTTCTATTATTGGCACCGGTCGTACCAAGCTTACCGACGAGCAATTCAGGGAGAATTTATTTAAAGATATCAACCAGTTTTCGCGCAGCGGTAAAACCGACGATAAAAAATGGGCCGAATTTGTAAAAAATATCACTTACCAGGTATCAGACGCTAACGACTTTGAAACCTATAAAGAATTTGGCAAACGTATTGAAAAACACAATGCCGAGTGGAAAACTAAAGCCAACGTATTGTTTTACCTGGCAGTAGCGCCTAATTTCTTCCCGATTATTGCTGCTAACATATCAAAGGCCAAACTGGCCGAGGATAAAAAGCGCGTAAGGATCATCATTGAGAAACCATTTGGCCACGATCTGGAAACAGCGAAGGAACTGAATCAATTGTTGTCGAGCATTTTTGATGAGTGCCAGATCTATCGTATTGACCATTACCTGGGTAAAGAAACTGTTCAGAATATTATGGCTTTCCGCTTTGCCAACTCCATTATGGAGCCGCTGTGGAACCGTAATTACATTGAGCACGTACAGATCTCGGTTACCGAGCAATTAGGCGTTGAAGATCGCGGCGACTATTATGACGGATCGGGCGCTATGAGAGATATGATCCAGAATCACCTGTTGCAATTGCTTTGCCACGTAGCCATGGAACCGCCCGTTAGCTTTAACGCCGATGAAGTGCGCGACCGCAAAGTTGATGTACTAAAAGCTATGCGCAAGTTTAGCCCCGAGGATGTACGTAATTCGGCCGTTAGGGGCCAGTATGGCAGTGGCTGGATGAAGGGCAAAGAAGTTCCCGGATACCGTGAAGAGCCAAAGGTTAACCCTGAATCAAATACCGAAACTTTTGCCGCCATTAAGTTTTTTATTGACAACTGGCGCTGGCAGGGTGTTCCGTTCTATTTACGTACAGGTAAAAGATTGCACCAACCGTCATCGGTTATCACCATTCAGTTTAAGGATGTTCCGCATTTGATTTTCCCTACTGAGGCCGCCGAAAGCTGGCAGCAAAACAGGCTCATCATCAGTATACAGCCCGAGATGAGCATCCGTTTACAGGTGCAGGCCAAACGCCCCGGAATTGATATGGTATTAAATGCTGTTGATATGGTGTTTGATTATAAAGGTACTTACACAAACCAGGCGCCCGAAGCTTATGAAACGCTGATATTGGATACCATGCTGGGCGATCAAACCCTGTTTATGCGCGGCGACCAGGTTGAAGCGGCGTGGGAGCTGGTAATGCCTATTCTGAGCACGTGGCAGAATAAAAAGAGCCTGAATTTCCCTAACTATTCTGCCGACTCATGGGGGCCTGAATCTGCCGAGGCACTAATTGCCCGCGATGGATTTACATGGTTCACATTGCCGGTAAACAGTAAAAAATAGTAATACAAGTTTAAAGTCTGTAGTCTTAAGTCTTAAGCCTGAAGTCCAAAGTCTTATGATTAGGAACTTGAGACTTTGGACTCGAGACTTAGGACTTCAGGCTTAAGACTATAAAACAGTAACCATGAAATTGAATATATTTAACTCGGCCGATGAGGTGCTTACCGCATTGGCAGATTATTTTGTTAAAGTAGCCACAGAGTCGATAGCTGCAAAGAACAAGTTTACCGTAGCCTTATCTGGTGGTAGTTCGCCTAAAAAGCTATATGAACTGCTGGCATCAACCTCTTATGCCGATCATGTAGATTGGGAAAAAGTATACTTCTTTTTTGGTGATGAGCGCAATGTGCCCCAGGACCATAAAGACAGTAATTACCTGATGGCTAAAAAGGCATTGTTTGATCCATTGCTGATAAGCCCTGCCAATGTTTTTGCTGTTGATACCACATTTGAGCCCGCGGAAGCCGCTGCCAGGTATTGGGAAATGATCTCCACCTTTTTTGATGAGGGTGAACTGAGCTTTGACCTGGTACTGCTTGGCCTGGGCGATAATTCACATACAGCATCATTGTTTCCGTATACAYCGGTACTGCATGATACCACACCAGGTGTAAAAGAGGTTTGGCTGGAAGACCAGCAGGTGTGGCGCATTACACTGAATGCCCCATTGATCAACGATGGTCGTCATATAGCATTTTTGGTTTATGGCGAAGGTAAAGCCATTGCTGTACACCATGTACTGGAAGATGCCGAGGATATTGACGAATACCCGGCCCAACTGATAGATTCAATTACAGGCGAAACCGTGTGGTTTTTAGATGAAGCCGCCGCCGCTGACCTGGAAGAAAAGTAAGAAGGGATAGTATTCCGTTATCAAAAGAAAGCAGGCTCATAAATGAGCCTGCTTTCTTTTGATACTTTAGGACACGTCATTGCGAGGTACGAAGACAACCGACTGAAGGGAGCTCATTAATACAAATAAAAACTAACACAGCATTAATAATCTCTATGTTATACAGAGCGTACATTCATGTAGCAGAGCGCTCAATTGCCGCTGAGGCTGTTACTTTTGTCTTGATACAAAAGTAACCAAAAGATCAAGTCAGCAGAAATGCTTCATTGCCGCACAGGGCCTTTACCCCGCAAATCAGCCAGAACCACGGGCTGCTAAATTTTTACTCCACTGCGTTCCCGCTATCCCTTTGCTTCAGTAAAAATTGCTAATGCCCCGCCACCGCGCAACCCATCGTGTTCTGACTGATTTCGCCCGAAGCTTATCTGCTGACGGGGAGGCTGAATGGTTAAAATTAAAATCGTGGTAATCCCTTAATCCCACAAATCCAGGTTCAGACAATTAGTCGCGCGGGTTACCTTGTTCTATCCGCTTTCTCCCGAAGTTTCCCCCTCCTCATAATATGTTGTCATTGCGAGCGCAGCGTGGCAATCTCATAGGACAAGTAACGAACTTTGCTTGGGCAACCTGCATAGTGAGTTTGCCACGCTGCGCTCGCAATGACATATTTTTAATCTGCCAAATGCAAACAGTTATTTTAGCTCAAAGTGGTTTAAAACCGGTTGATAATGATCAAAAAGTGTTAAAAAATGTAATTTTTTGTCATTTATAAATAGTTAAATAAGCCTAAAATGGGGTAGAAATGCGTATTAAATGTCACCTTATCGCCACTTAATGCACAAAAAATACACCTTAACAACCTGTTTATTTGGATAGTGAAGTTTGAATTTTGTAACTTTGGGTATGGCAACAGAAACACTTGAAGAATTTTACAAAAATAAATTTGACTGGCTGCCCGATAACCTGCAGCAAAACATCGGTCATTTTAACGTTTTCAGGATTGAGGATTGTATTGGCCCTAATGCAAAACCGGTTACTTACAGCCGCAGGAGCTTTTATAAGATCAGCCTGATGCATGGTGATAATATTATTCATTATGCTGATAAAAGTATTCAGTTATCAGGCACCTCGCTGATGTTTTTTAGTCCGCATGTGCCGTATACGTTTGAGCGCATGTCTGATGACAGAACCGGGTTCTTTTGCATATTTACCGAGGCTTTTTTTACAGAAAGGTTCAGGGGCGGTTTAAGCGAGCTGCCGATGTTTGCCCTTGGTGCAAAACCGGTTTACGCGTTAAATAGCGAGCAGAATGAATACGTGAGCGGTTTGTTCTTAAAAATGATCGATGAGATCAATTCTGAGTATGATTTTAAGTATGACCTGATCAGGAACTATGTTACTGAAATGGCCTATTATGCCCTAAAAACCCAGCCATCAGAAAACGTATACAAACATGCCGATGCCAAATCACGAATAACGTCTGTTTTTACCGAACTACTGGAGCGCCAGTTCCCCATAGAAACCCCGGCACAGCGCTTCGCGCTACGGTCGGCCAATGACTTTGCCCAGCGCCTTTCAGTACACGTAAATCACCTGAACAGGGCCATCAGGGAAACCACCGGTAAAACCACCACCGATCACATCGCCGAACGCCTGCTAAGCGAAGCCAAATCATTACTAAGGCATACCGACTGGAATGTATCTGAAATAGGCTATTGCCTTGGCTTTGAAGAGCCTACCCATTTCAATAACTTTTTTAAGAAACAAACCCAGCAAACGCCATCCTCTTTCAGAAATGTTTAAACGCTGATTTTATTTTGCGGCTGCAAATCGTTATATTTGTTATAAACCTAACAGGCCTTTTCAATCAAAGCATTCTTCGTAAATTCATAAATGTTTGAATTTTGTAACCATTGGTTTGATTGGCGTAATGCATTGCCTCCGTCCCTGCCGTAAATTTGTTCTATCAAACAGAACAAATTATGGACAACAACAAAAAAGTATGGTTTATAACCGGAGCTTCCAAAGGATTTGGGCTCAGTTTAGTTAAACAATTACTGGATGCTGGTCAGCTTGTTGCCGCCACCTCCAGAAATCAACAGGAGTTAATTGAAGCAGTTAACACCCAAAGCAATAATTTTTTACCCCTTCAGGTCGATCTTGTTAATGAGAGCAGCGTATCACTGGCCCTGCAACATACTAATGAAACATTTGGAAAGATAGATGTAGTTATCAATAATGCCGGTTACGGTATTGGCGGTGCCATTGAAGAGCTTACGGATAAAGAAACCCGCCAGGCCTTTGATGTAAATGTATTTGCTACCCTTAACGTGATAAGATATGTGATGCCTTATCTGCGTAAGCGGCGTTCGGGGCATATCATCAACATATCATCAATAGCAGGTATTGCACCGGGTACTGGCTGGGCAATTTATGGTGCTGCCAAATATGCCGTAATTGGTTTATCAGAAGTGCTTGCCGCTGATGTAAAATTATTGGGTATTAAGGTTACCGTAGTTGCCCCGGGCGCGTTCAGAACCAGTTTCCTTACCCCTGATTCCTTAACTATCACTAATAATCCTATAGCCGATTATGAAGATGTTAGGGCCTCACATGCTAAATACCTGAAAATGGATGGCGAGCAGGCCGGCGATCCGGAAAAAGCAGCCGAGTCTATTATAAAAATTGCTGATGAAGCAAATCCGCCATTGTACTTATTATTGGGTGGCGATGCTTATAACAGGGCTTTGGCCAAGCTGGATGCTTTGCATGACGAGATCCGTGAATGGCAGGATCTTACCTGCTCAACCGATTTTGAGTATGATCTTGAAAATAATTAGAAGGAGGGCCTCATCCCAACCCTTCTCCAAAGGGGAAGGGCTTAAAAATAAATCATTTAGGTGAGGCCAAACACTGATAGTCATTATGGAAAATATTAAGGAAAAAGTTATTGTAATTACCGGCGCCAGCAGTGGCATCGGCGCGGCTGCTGCCCGTAAACTGGTTGAGCTTGGGGCTAAAGTGGTTTTGGCTGCGCGCCGGGAAGATCAGTTAAAGACCCTGGTAAACCAACTGGGGGATAACGCCATGTATGTAATAACAGATGTGAGCAAACGTGCCGATCTTGATAACCTTATTCAACAGGCCATAGCCAAATTTGGGCACATAGATGTTTTGTGGAATAATGCCGGTATTATGCCCATCTCTTTTTTTGACGAAGGACTTGTAGAAGAGTGGGACCGGATGATCGATATCAATATCAAAGGGGTATTGTATGGTATTAATGCCGTACTGCCACATATGATAGCAAGGGGAGAGGGGCATATTTTGGCTACCTCATCTGTTGGTGGTTTAAGAACGTCGCCGGGTATTGGGGTATATAGCAGCACCAAGTTTGCTGTGAAGGCCATTATGGAAACACTGCGCGAAGAAGTAACCCAGATAATAAAAGTAACTACCATTTACCCGGGCGCTACGCAATCTGAACTGGGACATGACATTACCAGTCCTAAGATCAGGGCTCTTTACGGGAATTTAAAAAACATGCCCAAAATGGATGAGGAGGCAATTGCCAACGCTGTTGTATATGCTATAAGTCAGCCTGGTAATATAAACGTGAACGATGTGGTATTAAGGCCACTTGGGCAAACCCGGTAACGGCATCACGCACAACATCTACCTAAAAACAAAAAATAAAATGGAAAATAAAAAAGTATGGTTTGTAACCGGAGCCTCTAAAGGATTAGGGCTTACTTTAGTAAAAAGATTATTAGCAGAAGGCTATCGCGTGGCTGCTACTTCAAGAAACCTGAGCGACCTGAGCAAGGCCGTTGATAGCCACAGCGATCAATTTTTGCCACTGGCGGTGGATATTAAAAATGAAGACAGCGTGCAGGAGGCTATTGAAAAAACAGTAAGCACCTTTGGCAAAATTGATGTAGTGGTTAATAATGCCGGCTATGGTTTGCTTGGCGGTTTAGAGGAATTAACAGACGAGGAAGCCCGTAATAACTTTGATGTAAACGTGTTTGGTTCTTTAAACGTGATCCGTAAGGCATTACCTTATTTGCGCGAACAGCAATCGGGTCATATTCTTAATATATCATCAGTTGGTGGGTTTACCGGAGGGGCACCAGGCGGCGGTATTTATTGTGCTACTAAATTCGCGGTTAATGGTTTTTCAGAGGCATTGTATTCAGAAGTTAAACCCTTTGGTATAAAGGTTACCATAGTAATGCCCGGATATTTTCGCACCAATTTCCTTTCTGAGGGATCGCTTGTAGTTCCTAAAAATCAGATAGATGCTTATCAAAATGTGCGTGATACAGTAAACTGGCATCAGAATGATATGGACAATCAACAGGCAGGTGATCCGGAAAAGGCGGCAGCGGCCATGATCAGGATAACCAATGAGGCAGAGGCTCCGCTTAATTTGTTCCTTGGGGCGGATGCTTATGATTTCGCAAATCAAAAAATTGCTTTGGTTCAAAATGAACTGGAAGCATGGAAATCGTTAACAACATCAACAGGATTTTAATATAACATGGAGAAAGATCAGCATATAGGCGTTTGGGTAACAAGGGATGGTTACATACGCCATGAGTTTTTACCAAACGGCCGTTATGATGAGGCCCGTGGTAATAAAAAAAGCGCGTACACCGGGTTTTATACCATTAGGGGTAAGCATGTAGAATATCTGGACGATACCGGTTTTACAGCCGATGGCGATTTTAGGGATGGCGTTTTTTACCATGCCGGCATGGTGCTGTATAAAGAATCGGCATAATCAGCAACGCGCCTGAGTGCTGCCGGATAAATAAAATGTCTTTAATGTTGTAACTTCACTTACAGCATTAAAGACATTAGCTAATGGTATGGCGCAACCTTTGTTTATTTATTTTGTGGATGAGCACTGTAGGCTCCTCCGCTCCAATACTTGCGCAGGAACAGAGCCATACAATAACTTTCGCCAGTGACACGCAGGAACCCCTGCTGGTTGAAAAAGTGATCCGCAAAACAGATCATAATCAAAAAGCAACTAAACTCATCTTTCAGGATATTGTAACTACCCAACCCTCAAGCTTATTTATATTGGGCGATGTAGTGTCATTAGGCTGCCAGGATAGTAAGTGGAAAAGGATGGATGAGTATCTTGGCTGGTGCCGCCAGCGTAATATACCGGTTTATGCTGTGCTTGGTAACCATGAATTAATGCTTAATGCAAAAAAGGGGGCGGCGAAATTTCAGGACAGGTTCCCGATGCATAGTTCAACAGGCTATGTTGAAAAGGTGGATTCTGTAGCTGTGGTTTTACTAAATTCAAATTTCGGTAAAATGACGGAGTTGGAAATAGAAAAACAGGATAACTGGTATCGGCACACCATGAATGAGTTAGACCATGATGCTGCTATAAAATTTGTGATTGTTGGTTGTCACCATTCGCCTTTTACCAATAGCAGGGTAGTTGAGCCATCATTAAAAGTACAGCAGCGGTTTGTGCCCGCCTTTATTAATTCAAAAAAGGGTATTCTTTTCCTGTCGGGCCATTCGCATAATTTTGAACATTTTAATATACAAGGCAAAAATTTTCTGGTAATAGGCGGCGGTGGCGGTCCGCACCAGCCCATACGTTCAGGTAAGGGCGTAATGCATGATATTGATAGTAGCTATAAGCCAATGTTTCATTACCTGCAGATAAAAAGATACCGCGATTCACTGCAGGTGGTTTCGCGGCAACTGAAAACTGATTTCTCCGGGTTTATTGATGGATCAACCTTTTATATCCATCGCTTTTAATAAAAATAACAGGATCATAATTGAGGTTCCATTAAATTTAAAAATTGATAATAATGGGTATCTGACATAAAAAGCTTGCTAATAAAAGCAGGCTTTTTTTATCTTTATAGAAATCAAATACCAGTTAAATATGAGTTTTCAAGACCAGATCAGTTCGATATTTGTGGAAGAAAGCGAGATACCAGCCGAATTCCAAATAGAAGAAGTGCACCAGCGGGAATACCTTTGCAACGGCGAAATGAAACAATGGATTGGGCCCGTGAGCGAAGTTTACTCGCCTGTTTGTTTCCCTACCCCCGATGGGTTTGAACGCAAACTAATAGGCACATACCCCATTTGTACCGAAGAGGAAGCTAATGATGCCCTGGAGGCGGCCATTGCTGCTTATGATAATGGCCGCGGCGAATGGCCCACTATGAGCATTGATGGCCGGATCAAATGCATGGAGCGCTTTATTTACAAAATGATTGAACAACGCACCCTCGTGGTAAAGCTGCTGATGTGGGAAATTGGTAAATCATACGGCGATTCGGCAAAGGAGTTTGACCGTACCGTTGAATATATCAATGCTACTATTGATGCTTTGAAGGAGCTTGACCGAAAGTCGTCTCGGTTTGAAATGGCCGAGGGGCTGATAGCCCAGATACGCCGCTCGCCGTTGGGCGTGGTGTTGTGTATGGGGCCATTTAACTATCCGCTTAACGAAACTTTTACCACCCTGATACCTGCCCTTATTATGGGCAATACCATTTTATTTAAACCACCTAAGCATGGTACGCTATTGCATTACCCATTGTTAAGGGCTTTCCAGGAGTCGTTCCCAAAAGGCGTGGTTAATACGGTTTATGGTCGTGGTGCAGTAGTTACCCCGGGTTTAATGCAAACCGGCAAAATCAACGTGCTGGCCTTTATTGGCTCAAGCAAGGTAGCCAACGACCTTAAAAAACGCCATCCTAAGATAAACCGTTTACGGGCGGTGCTTAGTCTTGATGCTAAAAACGCAGCTATCGTAACTAAAAATGCCGACCTGCATTTGGCTGTAAGTGAATGTGTTTTAGGCGCATTGTCATTTAACGGACAGCGCTGTACTGCCATAAAAGTGATATTTGTTCACAAAGATGTTGCCGATGAGTTTTTGAAACTGTTAAGTGAGGAAGTATCAAAGCTTAAATTTGGGTTACCCTGGGATAAAGATGTAAAACTTACCCCACTGCCAGAAGCCAACAAGACCGACTATTTAACAGATATAGTTAATGACGCCATTACCCACGGCGCTAAAATTATTAATGAAAACGGCGGCGAAACCGTTGCCTCATTCTTTTACCCGGCAATTGTTTATCCGGTTAACGAAAAAATGAAGCTGTACCGCGAGGAGCAGTTTGGCCCGGTGATCCCGGTAATTCCCTTTGAGTCGATCGAAGAACCTATTGATTACCAGATAGATTCGCCGCATGGTATGCAGGTGAGTATATTTAGTAACGATGCCAAAGAGGTGTCATCATTAATTGATCCTTTTGTGAATTTGGTAAGCCGGGTAAATATCAACAGCCAGTGCCAGCGCGGGCCCGATGTATTTCCTTTTACCGGGCGTAAGGATAGTGCCGAGGGGACACTTTCGGTATTTGATGCGCTAAGGGCTTTCTCTATACGCTCCTTAGTAGCCACTAAAATGAACGAAGCCAATAAACAGATTCTCAATGAAATTGTGAATAATAATGATTCCAATTTCCTGAGCACTAAGTTTATACTGTAATCCCCCCAGCCCCCTGAAGGGGGAGCAATTAAAATTAGTGTGGACCGCTATTCACAATTGTTCTCCCCTTCAGGCAGGTAGGGGGCTTTAAAAAGCAGGAAAATCAAAAAACCTCTCCTTCTGGGGGATTTAGAGCGGGCTAATAAGTGCCTGAATTAGCGAAAGGTCAGTATAAATCTATAGTTTCCAATGAAATAGCTATGGTTTATATAATTTAAATCATGTATAAATAAAATCTATATGATATAGATTATTAGTATTCGGCGGCAGCCTTAAAAAGTTTATATTTGCAGAAATAATAAAGAAATAGCAAATATGTTAACGATAGGACAAAAATTCCCCCAATTTTCTAAAATTGCCGTAACAAGTCTTGAAAAAGGCAAAGAGTTTGAAACACTAACTTCTGACTACCTGGTGAACGATGATAACGTTTGGACTGTAATGTTCTGGTGGCCAAAGGATTTTACTTTTGTTTGCCCAACTGAAATTGCTGAGTTTAACAAAAACTATGGTGAGTTCCGTGACCGCGAAACCCGTTTAATTGGTGCTTCAACTGATTCTGAATTTGTTCATGCTGCCTGGAGACGCGATCATGATGATCTGCGCGATCTTAAATTCCCGATGCTTGCCGATACTTCAAAATCATTGGCTGAGGATCTTGGTATATTGGAGCCAACCGAAAAAATCGCTTACCGTGCTACTTTTATTGTTGACCCTACCGGTATCATCCGTTGGGTATCTGTTAACGATTTAAGCGTTGGCCGTAATGTTAAGGAAGTTTTACGTGTACTTGATGGTTTACAAACCGACGAACTTTGCCCATGTAACTGGGAAAAAGGTCAGGAAACTCTTACCGTTTAATACCCCTGTTAATCTCCATATTCCCCGTACATTTTAATTCTGTGCGGGGATTTTTTATACACTTTATAAGCAGAAAGCTTAAGGCAGAAAGCCGAAAGCTATTTAAATCATAATTTGCTTTAAGCCTTAGGCTTTTTGCTTTAAGCACAAAAAACATGAACGAAAGTACCGAAGTGATCCAGGAAATATTGCAAAGTATTGGATTAGATAAAGATTACAGAACAGAAGCCCTTACCCTGCTTGAAAAAGGTGAATCACGTTACCTGCGCGATTTAAAGCTGAACTTTACAAGTACACTTACATCGGCCCATTTAACCGCTAAAGAGTGTGCTTTATTGGGTTTGAGTACCGCTGTAAATAACAATAACAAGCCCCTTACTACCTATTTTACTGCCTATGCAGAAGAACAAGGCGCCGATGCTGCCGAGATAGCCGAAGCCGTTGGCTGCGCTTCTTTACTGGCGTCGAACAACGTGTTTTACAGGTTTAGGCATTTTACCCAAAAGGAAAAATATACCCAGATCCCGGCCCGTATCCGTATGCAGCTGATGATGAAACCGGTAACGGGTAAAGAATTTTTTGAACTGATGAGCCTGGCTATCTCTGCCGTTAACGGTTGTGAGATGTGCGTTAATGCTCATGAAGATTCATTGATAAAATTATCAACTACCGAAGAGCGTATTTTTGATGCAGTGCGTATTGCATCCCTGATAACATCTACCGGAAAAATAGTTTTTTAAAATATTACCATTTTATGTAAAAAAAAGACATGAAGTTCACAAATTTCATGTCTTTTTCACAAATTGTAGTTTATTACCGAATTAATTTGTGTTTGTTAATTAAAAACTTCTAAATTTATACCTAAGATTAAACACCCCCCTGACTCTGCAAGATCTTTTTTGGAAGCAACTTTGTCTTCGGGGCGATTACTTAAATTTTAATTGTTAATTTTTTTTGGGGAAAGCCGTTCCAAGTAATAGTGGAACGGCTTTTATCATTTTAATGCGCGTCAACCGGCATTTTAACTGCCTTTTTGAACGGTTGCAAGTACAATAATGGTATGGAGAATAACATAACCAAACCAGATATCCAGTAGGCATCATCATAGGTTAATAATAGTACCTGTTTGGTAAGGGCGCCTTCAATAGCTCCATAAGCCATACGTGTAGCATCTATCAGGGAGTGACCCTTAGCCATAAAACCATGCAGGTATGTATTAAACCGGTCAGTAAACGCTGGATTGGTAGATGTAATATTTGTTAAAAGATTACTCCGGTGTACCCCTTGCCTAACATGGATAATAGTTGTAAGCGTAGCTATACCAAATGAACCGCCTAACTGGCGCATCATGTTGTTTAAGCCCGTTCCCTGTCCAACTTCGGGCCCCTTTAAATCGGCAATGGCCAGGGTGGTTAATGGCACAAACAATAAGGCCATACCCACACCGCGTATTGCCAATGGTATAAAGAAATTGCCTGTACCCATGGCCAGTGTGGAATTACTTAGCATAGTGGTGAACACAAAGAACAGGAACATACCACCGGTTGCCATAAACTGGGCCGGGATACCTTTATTAAGCATTTTACCTATAAATGGCATCATAATAATGGTACATAACCCACCCGGAAATAAGATTTCGCCCGTTTGCTGTGCCGTAAAGCCAAGCAGGTTCTGGCAAAATATGGGGAATACAAACACTGATCCGTATAACCCGAAACCAAGTATGAAGGAGGTGAACATCCCCACTGCAAAGCTCCTGTGTCTTAATATAGCAAAGTTCACAATCGGGTAAGTTATACTCATTTCGCGCCATATAAAAAGGATCAATCCTAATATGGCCGTAATGGTAAGCACAGTGATATACGGTGTGGCAAACCAATCTTCCGATTCGCCTTTTTCCAATATGGTTTGTAAACTACCTACTGCAACTGCCAGCAAACCAATGCCCCACCAGTCAACAGGTTTACCCTTTTCATCCTTGGGGGTTTCGCGCACAAAGGTGTAGGCAAAAAATGCCGCCAGCGCGCCAACCGGAATGTTTACATAAAATATCCATCTCCATGAAGAGTGATCAGTAATATAACCCCCAATAGTAGGCCCAACAGTAGGCCCAACCACAGCGCCTAAACCAAACAATGCTGTAGCTGTACCTATTTGTTCACGTGGCCAGGTCTCGATCAATATAGCCTGCGAGGTTGATATTAAGCCACCACCTGCTATACCTTGCAAAATCCTGAATAATACCAGCTCATTAAGATTGGTTGCATTACCGCATAAAAATGAAGCTATGGTAAAAACAATGATGGATGTTATAAAATAGTTTTTACGCCCGAAACGGCTTCCCAGCCAACCTGACATGGGAAGTACAATAACGTTTGCTACAGCATAACCGGTAACTACCCAGGCAATATCTTCCAGCGTAGCACCAAGATTACCCTGTATATCGGGCAGCGATACGTTCACGATCGTGGTATCAATAAGCTCCAGTAGGGAGGCTATGATAACCGTAATGGTGATGATCCATTTTTTAAAGCCTGTTTCAGCCATATTATTTATCCTTTAATTACAGAAACTTTTACGCTCATTCCGGGACGTAACTTATCCATCACCTCTTTACTGGCGTTTATTTTTATTTTAACAGGAACACGTTGTACAACCTTTACAAAGTTTCCGGTTGCATTATCAGGAGGCAGCAAGGAGAACTTAGCACCAGTAGCCGGCGAAAAGTTATAAACCTGGCCTTCCAGCTTCAGATCTGGATAAGCATCAACTTCAATGTCTACCTTTTGACCGCTTTTCATCTCATCAAGCTGTGTTTCCTTAAAGTTGGCGGTTATGTACAAACTATTGTCGTTAATAATGGAAAACAATGTTTGTCCGGCTTGTACCAACTGACCTAACTGAACACTCTTTTTTGAGGCTAAACCTGCTGATGGCGCTTTAATAGTAGTATAGCTTAGTTGCAGTTTTGCAAAATCAATATCAACCTGCTTTTGTGATACACCAGTGTTGGTAACCTTTAATTGACTGCGTGTAGTACCAATTTGTTGCTGCGCTGCTTTGTACTGGTCTTGTGATGCCCTCAGGTTAGCCTGTGCCACATCAAGATCGGCTTTAGCCTGGTCAAATTGCTGTTGTGTTACTGAACCATCTTTTACCAGGTTGGCATAACGTGCATAGTCCTTTTTAACCTTATCTAAACGGGCGGCATTTGATGCAACCTGTGCTCTGGCACTTGATGAATTTGCTTCATTGGCATAAATTTCTGATTGATTAACATTTATACCAGCGCTTGCACCTACTTGCGCGGCCTGTGCCTGCTCCAACCTAACTTTATAGTCGCGGTCATCAATTTTAACCAAAGCCTGGCCTGCTTTTACGTGCGTGTTCTCTTCAAAGTAAATCGAATCAACATAGCCGCCAACGCGGGTAACAACCGGGCTTATATCGCCGTCTATCTGCGCGTCATCAGTATCAATGTGTTTACCGTAATATATATATTCTTTTATCCCGAAAATAATACCGCCAATAAGCAGCACTCCTAATATGATTGGAATTACTTTACTCGGTTTCTTTTTATCCTGTGTTTCTTGTTCCTTTGCCATTTTATTGATTGGTTTAGTATTATTATTTGTTGATTTTTCCAGTTGATTTTAATAGGGTATAGTAAGCAAGTCCTGCATCGGCTTTGGCCAGTTCAAGATTGATCTGTGCCTGGTAAAGCAATGTTTCGGCATCGGCACGGTCTGTGGCTGATGCTATATTGCTTTTATATTTCGACTCGAGTATTTTATTATTCTCGCCGGCTTGCTCTATTGATGTTTGTAAAAGCTTTATTTTATCTAAAGCCATGGTGTAGTTCTGGTAGTTTTGATTCACTTCGTCTTTTATACGGTCAACAGAAATACTCTTATTAATAACCGTTTGTTCACGTTGTATTTTAGCTTCAGTAACCTTGTTTTTATTGGTCCATAATGAGCCAAAGTTCCATGACAGGGTTAAGCCTACCGATAGCGGCGTAATGAACTGGCCACTTTTAGGTATCGGGTTTGAGCTCACATCCACATAATATGCGGCGGCTGATGCTCCAAGCGTTGGCAATGTATTAGCCTTGATGGTTTTCACATTGGTTTCGGCCACTTTGGTACGCAAATCAAACTGCTGTAATTCTGGTCTGCTGATCATAGCGGTATCAAGATAATTGGCCAGTGGGGCAACCTGCCTGTCGGCTTCGGTTATTTGCGCAATGTTTAACTGAGTACCTTCGGGTAAGCCTAATAAAACATTAAGGTTGTAGTTAATAATGCGGCGGTTGGTTTCCAGATCGATACCGTTAAGTTCGATATTTGATCTTTGCAATTGGAAACGCAGCACATCATTTTTAGTTACAAGTCCCTGGTCAAAAAACCTTTGTGCCTGTTTTATTTGCGCGTCAATGGTGGTTAAGTTTTGAGCAACTACCTTTTTGCTTTGCAACACCTTGTACAGGCTGTAGTATGAACTGATAATATCATAAGTGATCTGATCCTTATCATTAGTAACATCTAAACGGGCAACCTGGGTTAGCAAGTCGGTTGATTGGCGGGCGTACTTTAATTTATTACCACCAAAAATAGTTTGGTTCAAAGTAAGTATACCCAGATAAGCATCGGCCCTGTTGGGTAAATTAAAGCTCTCGGATCCTAATGCCAGTTTGTTGGCCGGAATTTCGGCGTGATTGTAGCCGTAGCTTATCTTGCCGGTTGGCAAGGCTTCGTCTTTGGCCTGGTTATACTCAGAAACAGCCTGCTCAACTTTTGATTGCGATAGTTTTAAAGTCTTGCTGTTATCAAGGCCCAGTTTTATCGCTTCATCTAAGGTAATGGTTCTGTCCTGTGCATTCGCACTTTCGGCAAATAGCACACCTGCTATTACAAACGTAAAAGCATAAAGGCAGATGTGGTGCACTGCTCTTAACAGTGTAAGGTGATGGGGTTTTTTATTTTGAGTTGTCATTTTCATTAACTAAATATGCTTTTAAGAGGTTTTTTAAATATTTTTTTATGCGGGGTTTAAATGTTTCCTCCAATATATTATCGTCCGTAATATCGTATCCCAACATTGTCGACGACATGAGCGGTGTGTTAAGGATAAAGTTTTTGGTGCCATAAAGTGTAGCTACTACCATTTGCATGTCCGTATCTTTATGAAACTCACCATTATCTATTCCTTCCTGTAATATTCTGAATAGCTCCGATACACTTTTCATCAGGATGTTACGGATCTTTTCTGCAAGTTCTGTGCGGCGGTTCATGGTTAACTCCTGATATAATAATTTCTGAAAACAGTTATTATTTACTACCCGCTCGCCATATATTTCAATATACGCTTCTATTTTTTCCCAGGAACTGGTATTTTCAGCGCTGCCCAGACTTTGTAATATGTTTTGAAACGAGGTGATCTTACGCTCTATAACTGCCAGGAACAAGCCTTCTTTTGAACCGAAATAATAATTAAGCATAGCCATGTTCACAGCGGCCTCGCCCGAGATCATGCGGGTTGAGGCACCATCATAACCCATATCTGCAAAAATGCGCTCGGCAACATCCAGGATATGGTCTTTTTTATCTATTTTATCTTTGTCCATTTTTTTAACGGCACAAAACTAATCAAACGATTGATTAGTGCCTAATGGTCAGGGGCAAAAAACTAATCGTTTGATTAATCATTACTATTGAATGACAGAATTGTTTTTATTGGCTCAATATTTTTTGAATTCTTTAATTATATGTTTAAACTGTTATGTTTTTCATAATACAGCATTTTGCACATTGTTATATTATTGATACATAAATTCGTTAATATGTATCTTTCAATATATTTGTTACCATGAAGCGGATCAACCTCATTACAGTATTTTTATACCTATCCACATTTGCAGCAGCACAAACCTCACCACCAACCGATCTGGGCAGCATACAGCAAAATTTTAAAAAACTGAGCACGCTGGGCAGCGTATTGTATATAGCCGCGCATCCTGATGATGAAAACACCCGGTTACTGGCTTACCTGGCACAGGAAAAGCATTACCGTACAGGTTATCTTTCTGTTACCCGTGGTGATGGCGGCCAAAATTTAATTGGTAATGAGCAGAGTGAACTTTTGGGGTTGATACGCACCCAAGAGTTATTAGCTGCACGAAAGATTGATGGCGCCGAGCAGTTTTTTACCCGGGCCAATGATTTTGGTTTTTCAAAAGGGCCAGAAGAAACCCTGAAAATATGGGACAGGGAAAAAGTATTGGGCGATATGGTTTGGGTGATCCGCAAATTCAGGCCCGATGTAATGATATGCCGTTTCCCTACAACAGGCGAGGGGGGGCATGGACATCATACTTCATCGGCGATATTAGCGCAGGAGGCATTTGCTGCCGCTGCCGATCCTAAGCGTTACCCTGAACAATTAAAATATGTGCAGCCCTGGCAGGCCAAACGTTTGTTATGGAACACTTTCAGTTTTGGAAGTGTAAATACTACTGCCGCTGATCAATTTAAAATAAACGTAGGTGTTTACAACCCGGTTTTGGGTAAAGGTTACGGCGAAATAGCTGCCGAAAGCCGCAGCAATCATAAAACACAGGGCTTTGGTTCGGCTAAGCAACGTGGAGAATTTTATGAATATTTTAAAACCATTTTAGGTGATGCTCCGCAAAATGACCTGATGGATGGTGTTAACACCACCTGGAAAAGGGTAAAGGATGGTGAAACTATTGGGGCAGGCATAGGTATCATTAACAGGGATTTTAACGCCGAAGCCCCTGAAAAATCAGTGCCGGCACTTGTACAGTTGCTTGGCCGCGTTGAAAAAATATCAGATACCTATTGGCGCACAAAAAAAACAAAAGAGCTAAGCAACCTGATAGCTGCCTGTGCGGGGCTGTGGTTTGAGGCTTACACCGCGGAGCCAACTTATGCACTGGGCGATGAGATCCGGATACGGTCGCAGGTGGTAAACAGGTATAGCAACCGGGTAAAAATAAACAGCATTAGCTGCCAGGGCAATGCCTCAAATTTGGATAGTAAAGTGATTCCGGCTAATCAATTACAAACATTTGAGCAAACATGTAATGCCGATAAAATTACACAGCCTTACTGGCTGCAGGTGCCGCATCCTATAGGTTCATATAACATTCCCGACGATACACTTGCCGGCAACCCAGAGAACCCTGACCTGCCAAAGGTTGATTTTGAATTTATCATTGAAGGTAAGCCTGTACGTTTTGAACGAAGGTTATTATATAAATATGTTGACCCGGTTAGAGGCGAAGTTTACCAGCCGTTGGAAATAACCCCGCCTGTTACAGCCAATGTTGAAAGCCAGGATTATATTTTTAATGCCCAGCAGCCGCAGGTAGTTCAGATAAAATTAAAAAGCTTTACCAATGCCAGCGGAAGTATCAGTTTAAAACCTATTGCCGGCTGGAAAATAAGTCCTGAAAAAATTGATTTTACCGGTAAAACCAAAAACGATGAATGGGCCGTGGCTTTCACTGTAGCGCCTACTGATAGTAAACCCCGGACAGATTGCTTGCAGTTTGTTGTAACCGCTAACGAAAAACCTTTTTCGCTGGCCCTGCGACGCATCAGGTATGATCATGTACCGGCTATTACTTTGTTTCCGCCGTCAGAAGCAAAATTGGTGAACCTCAACATGAAAATTGCGGGTAAAAAAATAGGCTATATTGTGGGTGCCGGCGATTTGATGCCAGAGGCCCTGCGCCAGGTTGGGTATGATGTACGGCTGCTATCAGAAAATGAGATCATGAACGCCGATCTATCGGTATATGATGCCATTATTACCGGGGTACGTGCCTATAACGTAAATGAAAGACTGGCCTATGAACAATCGCGGTTAATGGATTATGTAAAAAATGGCGGTAATTTATTGGTACAGTATAATAATAATGCCGGGTTGGTGGTAAAGCAAATAGGCCCATATCCTTTTAAGGTGGTTAACCAAAGGGTTACCGACGAGGATGCCGAGGTTACTGTTTTAGATAAGCAAAACCCGGTATTGAATTATCCTAATAAAATTACACAGGATGATTTTAAAGGCTGGATACAGGAACGGGGTTTATATTTTGTAAACGATATTGATCCGCAATATAAAGCCATTTTACAGATGAATGACAAAGGGGAACAACCTAATAATGGCGCACTGATAGTTGCTGATTATGGGAAGGGCCGTTTTGTTTATACATCGCTGGCTTTCTTTAGGGAATTGCCTGCAGGCGTGCCGGGAGCATACCGTTTGTTCATTAATTTATTGAGTAAACCTAAGGGCTCCATATAAAAAAAGACATGTCAGTTTGAGCCTGTTGAAGACTTGCGCGAAGAGGCATTTGCCCGTTATGCTTCAATTGGCCTGGCAGGGCAAATTGAAAAAAGTAACAGTTTAAGTACACCAATTAGTTTTTTTGGTAAAAATCAATTAATCACCTATTTTTGTTCCCGTTATAAAAACAGTAATATGAAACATCACAAAGAAGAAGAAAAAAACTTGGATTTTGTATACTACCTGGTAGGATTGGTATCCGGCCTTTTTGTAGGAGCAATAATTGATAAAGGATTTACATGGATATTTGTTGGTGGTGTTTTGGGCTTATTAACTGCCTCTTTCTTTATAACCGTTTTGGTTAAAGGCCGTGGTGAAAAGGCGTGATCCTGATCTGCCCTCATTTATAAGTAATTGGAACCAGTTTTACGGCATTGTGGTCGCATGGCTGGTTTTTTTAATTTTATTATTTTGGCTCATTACAAGGTTTTTTGAATGAGTTTAACTGATTGGATAGTTTTAGGTTCAACGCTATTTGCCATAGTACTTTACGGGGTATGGAAAAGCGGCAGTAATAAAAACATCGATCAGTTTTTAATGGGTAACCGGTCATTACCCTGGTACCACGTTGGGCTTTCGGTTATGGCCACCCAGGCCAGTGCCATCACCTTTTTATCAGCTCCGGGGCAGGCCTACTCAGATGGAATGCGGTTTGTGCAGTTTTACTTTGGGCTGCCACTGGCCATGATCGTACTTTGCATCACCTTTGTTCCCATATTTCATCGCCTTAAAGTATATACCGCTTACGAATTTCTGGAGCAGCGGTTTGATCTGAAGACGCGGGCATTTACTGCATTTTTGTTCCTGGTTCAGCGCGGGCTTTCAACCGGGATAACTATTTACGCACCCTCTATTATTTTATCAACAATACTTAATATCAATACAGTTTATACCACCTTGTTTATTGGCGGATTGGTTATATTTTATACGGTTTATGGCGGCAGTAAAGCGGTATCGTACACCCAACTACTACAAATGAGCATTATTTTTTCGGGAATGTTTTTGGCCGGCATTCTGGTGGTAAGTTTATTACCTGCTGGGGTTGGCTTTACACATGCACTTAAAATGGCAGGTAAGCTGGGCCGTATGAACGTTATCGACTGGAAGTTTGACCCAGACAACAGGTATAACATATGGAGCGGGCTTATTGGCGGGTTCTTTTTGCAGCTATCTTATTTTGGTACCGACCAAAGCCAGGTAGGCAGGTATTTAACAGGTAGCTCAGTAGGGCAAAGCCGGTTGGGGCTTATCATGAACGGTTTGATAAAAATACCCATGCAATTCATGATCCTGTTAATAGGGGTGTTGGTTTTTGCCTTTTACCAGTTTAACAGACCGCCTATGTTTTTTAATAATTACGAGGTAAATAAGGTTAAACAAAGCAGTTATGCTACCCAATATAATTACCTCGACCAGCAATATACCCAGGCCTTTGAGCAAAAGAAAGTTAAGACCAATGATTTGATCAAGGCTATCGATAGTAAAGATAAAGAACAAATAGATCATGCTCAGGATGCTTTAAAAGTAGCCGATATGCAATCCCGCATCATCAGGCAGGATGCCATTGCCTTAATGAAAAAAAGCAGCGCCGGGGCCGATGGTAATGATACCAACTATGTATTCCTCACCTTTGTTACCCAGTACCTGCCTAAGGGGCTCATAGGGCTGCTGGTTGCCATTATTTTCCTGGCCTCCATGGGTTCAACAGCCAGCGCTTTAAATTCCCTGGCCTCAACCAGCGTGGTTGATATTTATAAACGCATCGTGAACCCTAATGCATCAGAGCAAAATTACTTAAATGCATCGCGGTTGGCTACTGTATTTTGGGGGGTGGTTTGTATAGGCATGGCGCTTTATGCAAGCCGTATTGGCAACCTGCTTGAGGCCGTGAACCAGTTAGGATCATATATATACGGAACTATTTTAGGGGTGTTTATTGTGGCGTTCTACCTTAAAAAAATAAGAGGGAATGCCGTTTTTACAGCCGCGATAATAACCGAAGCCGTGATATGCATTTTGGGGTATTTTGATGCGATAGCTTATTTGTGGCTTAATGCGGTTGGGTGCATTTTGTTAATTATACTGGCTTATATATTGAACAAAGTAATTCCACAAAAAAGCCCGGCTCAAACTGAACCGGGCCTGTAATTCTTTAAATATATCTTAATAGCTTTTAGCGTGATCCAATGCTTCCTGGTTCAGTCTGGTGTATTCATCATCGTTACTGTCTTTGGCAAGCTGAAGTCCGGCCTGGGCTGCTGCTATAGCGCCAGCTTTATTGCCTTTCTTTAATAACAAGCGAGATTCCCACAATTTATACCACGGGCCTTTAGGGTCAATCTTCTCTGCCTCGGCTACCCAACCTAAAGCTTTGTCAACATCTTTATTATTTTCGTAATAGTACTGTATGGCGTTAAAGTAATATGGCTTGCGGTCGCCCTTCATAAGTTCATCAATGTTGGCTGTGATCTTGGCATCATCATCAGTTTCCATATGTATTGCGGCAGCTGTGTGGTCCCATACTAAATACAGATCGGTTGATTTGGTGTTTGAGTTTGCAAACGCCATCGTAAATGTTTCCCTTTTTTCGCTTACGCGGATAGGTTTTATTTTAAATCGTAAAAAATCATTGGACTGTTTGTAGCTGTATGCGCCCCATTGCTTAACGGTTTTGTTCAGGATAATGGTCCACTCGCTTTTTTCAGGAATGCTGAAAAGCGAATAGGTGCCAGCCGGTACAGGATTGCCCTCAATAACTACTCTTTCGGTAAAGGTAATGGTGGTAGCCGCGTTAGCGCCGGTTCTCCAAACTTCTCCGTAAGGTATAATGCCACCAAATATTTTGCGATCCTTAACATTTGGCCTTGAATAGGTGACCGTAATTTTGCCTAATCCAAAATCCTGGATTATGGTTTGGGTTGAACTTGCCTCAGGTATGCGGGGTACCTGCGCGTAGCTTTTATAGCTTACACATGCCAATAGCATGGTAACTAAAAATAAGTAAGTTTTTCTCATGTTTATGTTTTCGATACTAAGATACCAAATGTTTTTAATCGGGAAATATTGTGTTGGAGTAATAAATTTTACAAAAGTTTAATTTAAGCAGAAAGCTAAAGGTAGAAAACCGGAAGCTGCAGTAGTTAATATGCTTTTTGCTTTAAGCTTTCGGCCTTTAGCTTTTTATTACCTTTGCAGCTATGATTGATGTTGTTTTAAATAAAGGTAAAGAAAAAGCTGTTTTGCAAAAACACCCCTGGGTGTTTTCGGGCGCTGTTGAAAAGGTAAAGGGCAAGCCGGCCAATGGCGATGTGGTGCGCCTGCTCAACTCAAAAGGCGATTTTATGGCCTATGGTTTTTATAACGATCAATCGCGGGTGGCTTTAAGGCTCCTGGAATGGAACGAAGCAGTTGAAATTAATGACGACTGGTTCCGAAATAAATTAGCTACAGCGGTAAAAAGCCGTGCCAATGTATTGGAGAACGGAACCAATACCTGCCGACTGGTTTTCAGTGAGTCTGATTACCTGCCCGGTTTAATAGTTGATAAATATGCCGGTCACCTGGCTGTGCAGGTACTTACATCGGGCATGGAGCGGATGATGCCGGTAATTATTGATGAGTTACAAAAACTGTTAAACCCCGAAAGCATATCTGATAAAAGTGATGCCGCATCCCGTGCGCACGAAGGTTTGCCCGAAACGGAAAATAAGATGCTGGCCGGTGATCCGCCACCCGAAATAGTGGAAGTATTGGAAAACAATATTGTTTACGGCATCAATATCACTGAGGGGCAAAAATCGGGCTTTTATTGTGATCAGCGCGATAACAGGCATATATTGGCATCATACGCCAAAGGGAAAAAAGTGCTGGATTGCTTTTGCTATACCGGTGGCTTTACGCTCAATAGCTTAAAAAATGGCGCTTCATCTGTAACCAGTGTGGATAGCTCGGCGTTGGCTATTGAAACATTAAAGGAAAATATACAGCTTAATAAACTGGATGCTGCAAGCCATACCTCCATCAAATCTGACGTAAATGTGCAACTACGCAAATTCAGGGATGATGGCGAAAAGTTTGACATCATTGTACTTGATCCGCCTAAATACGCGCCATCACGGTCGGCATTGACCCGAGCTTCACGTGCTTATAAAGACCTGAACCGTTTAGGTATGCTGCTATTGAACGATGGGGGGTTACTGGCCACGTATTCCTGCTCGGGGGCTATGGATATGGAAACCTTTAAGCAGGTAATAGCCTGGGCTGCCCTGGATGCCGGGAAACAGGTGCAATTTATTTACCAATTCCATCAACCCGAAGATCACCCGGTAAGGGCATCATTCCCGGAAGGTGAGTATTTGAAAGGGTTGCTTTGCAGGGTATTTTAAGAGGGAAGTAGAGAGTAAGGACTGTTAGAATCAGGGGACAATTTTTTTTGTCATGCTGAGTACAAGGTTAAAATTAAAAAAGCCGGGCCTATGTGCGATTCCCTCCCTTGGGAGGGTAGGGAGGGGTTTCTCTACTCCATTAAAGTTAAATCTTTCATTTCAATAACCCTCAATCAAATTCCTTAGGTAATTTAATAGAAGGGCTATTTTTCGCCATATTGATTATTGTGCTTTCAATTGTTCTAATTGCATTTAGCATATCATTCTTTATTTCTGCTTCCGAAAAACGCAGGAATTGTATTCCGAAGCTTTCTAACTTTTGTTGCCTTAATTCATCCCTATTGAAAGCTTCTTCATAATTATGCGATATGCCATCAATTTCAATAACCAACATTAAGTTTTTACAATAAAAATCGACTATATAATTATCAATGCAGCATTGGCGGTCGAAATCAAATCCGAATAGTTTATTTTTTTTCAATTCATTCCATAACAATACTTCACCAAAAGTCATATCCTTTCTCAGCTTACGAGCTAATGATTTTAATTTAGGATCATATGGAATTATTTTGGTCATAATTTAATATCATCTTTTAGGAGATTAATTGGAGAAACCCCTCCCTGCCCCTCCCAAGGGAGGGAATCGCACCGGCCATACTTTTACTAATCCTATTCTTATTTCTTGACTCTCACAGTCTTTTTTCCACTCTTCGCTTTCATTTTCAGATTCAGCATTTCAACCAGTACGGAAAATGCCATGGCAAAATAGATGTATCCTTTGGGGATATGCTGCTCAAAGGCTTCGGCTAAAAGTGAAACACCTATCAGTAGTAAAAAAGATAATGCCAGCATTTTTACGGTAGGGTGCTTGTTTACAAATCCAGCCACGCCGTTTGATGCCCACATCATGATACCTACGGCAATTACCACGGCAATGATCATGATCTCGACATGCTTGGCCATACCCACGGCGGTGATCACAGAATCGAGCGAGAAAACAATATCCAGCAGCATGATCTGAACAATGGTACCCCAAAAACTGTGAGGCTTTACAATTTCCGTGTTTTCGTCGTCGCCTTCAATTTTATGGTGTATTTCGGCCGTACTTTTATATATCAGGAACAGCCCGCCAATGATCAGGATCAGGTCGCGGCCCGAAATGGCTAATTTTTCGGCCCAGTCGGCATCGGTTATATTGAAAAGGTGCCCCAGGCTAAATATGGGAGTAGTAAGTGTCATTACCCAGCTTATAGATAGCAGTAGTAAAACGCGGGTGATCATGGCCATGGCTAAACCAATCCTGCGCCCTTTAGCCTGTTGTTTTGCCGGGAGTTTATCAGACAAAATGGATATAAAGATCACATTATCAATCCCTAAAACTATCTCCAATAAGGTAAGGGTAATTAGCGAGATCCATGATTCGGCATTGGCAAATATTTCCATAGGGTTGAGATTTATTTTCGCCCTAAAATAACAAAACCCCTGCCGAAAATGACAGGGGTTAATGAATTAGTGTTAAATATATAGTGTTTAATTAAAGCTTACGCTGCCATAGCTCGAGTTAATGGTTATGGTTCTATCTGTTCCGCCTTTACCTAAATGCCCTTTGTAATTCTTGGTAGGATTAAATCCTCTTTCACTATCTGAAGGGGTTTTACTGGTAATGTTAACATCATTGCCACCATAGTTAAAGCTGCCATAACGTACGGTTACATCAAAGTCGGCATTTTGATCGCCACTGAGGCCAAGCTTAACACTTGAATAAGATGCGTTTACAGCTAAGTTTTTTACGTTTTTATCCACATCGCCTATGCTTAAAGCGCCGCTGAATTTTACATTGATGTTTCCCGAAGTAGTAATACGGCCAATTTTTGCCGAGCCGTAGCTGATGTCGGCATTAAGTTTATTGCACTCGCCCAGGTTTAAGCTGCCATAAGCAACATCCAAATCGCTGCCATTAAGCGCACCAATGGTGGCGCTGCCGTATTTTACAGTGATCTGGTTACCGGGATTGCTCAGGGCTTTGGCCACAAGACTTCCGTAACTGTTATTAATGGTTAGTTTACCTTCCAGATCGGGCAGGTCAGTACTACCATATTTGTTGCTGATGTTCATCGGGTTTTTTACAGGCATGTAAACGGTATAATTTACCTCCATTTTTCGCACATTATTATGTTTGCCACCAAACAGCGACCATGAGCTATCATCATTATTGGTGTTGATATTGGTCTTGAAATATACGCCTGCCCCGTCTTTACTATCCCTGATGGTTACGTTATCCAATAGCTTTTGTGCTTTATCTTCATCATTTGCCGCCACCTTTATCTGTACATCAACTTTTACTTCGTTTTTGGCCCAGGTATTTACGGTTATTTTTCCAAAGCGGTTATCAATATTTATTACATCGTTACCGTCAACTGTATAGCTTTTGCTGTAGCTTTTACTTTTTTCAACGCCATCATCACTCTTCTGGTTATTATCGTCAGTGTAGTTAAACCTAAAATTAGTATCAAAGTCTTTAAATCCATAGGCAATTTGAGGTGCTATGTTGGTAAACTCATAGGCAAAATTCAGGCTATCGTTAAATTTAAATGTATGCTTAAAGGTTTTTAAGCTATCCATTTTAAAAACCAGGTTTTTGTTAAGATGCTTAAACTGCTTGTCAAAATTCTTCATGTTCAACTTCATCTGATACTTGAATTTTGGCATTTGAATTTTACTCATTTTAAATTGCATGTCTTTCAATTTCACTTTCATGTCTTTCATTTTTAACTGAAAGTCAGCATTGTTCCATGGAGACATTTCCTGTACCGGAGCCTGTTTAGGCGGTTCAGGTGGGGCCGGAGGTGCAGCAGGTGTTTCCTGTGCAAAGCAAGTTGCGCTAATGGTTAATAAAACCACAACAGTCAGCAGGGACTGTTTAAATATTTTTGATTTCATTTTGTTGATCTTTTTTCATTTGATTGAATTGCTCTATCACACTTAATTGCTGATTAAGCACCTCGGTTTGTATTTGCAAGTTCCGGATCATTGCACGTAAAACACGTTCCTGGTTGGGGCTGGTGGCCAAATCATTATTGAGTCTTTTATAGGTAGAATCCATTTTAGCTATTTCGGCGCTAAACTCTTTGTATAGTTGCGGGTCGGTTTTGGCAACTGATTTAAGTTCGGTAAGTTTAGTTTCAACAAGCGATGCATAATGCAGTTGCTGTTTAGCATATTCGGGGTTAATGGCTGCAAGGTCAATTCCTTTTGCGCCTTTTTGGCTTTGCAGGTATACCCCGAAACCTATTCCCATGATCAGGATTACCGATGCCGCGACCTGAAGCACGAAAGCAAGAGAAAAAGTTTTTGTTGCCGGCTTTTTTGGCAGTTCCTCCTGCAAATTTAAGCTTTGCTCAATTTTGCTCCACAAATCTGCCGATGGTTCAACCTCGTCAAACTCCTCCCTGTTCTTTTTAATGAAATCTTCAAATCGCTTGCTCATGATACTGTTCCTTTTCTTTTTAAAATTTCCATTAATTTTCTTTTAGCTCTCAAAAACTGGGTTCTTGAGGTGTTTTCTGATATGTTCAATATTTGACTTATTTCTTCGTGGTCATAACCTTCAAGCAAGTAAAGCGACAGTACTACCCTATAACCATCGGGCAGTTGTTTCATGGCCTCTTTAACCATGGCCACCTGGTATTGTACCTCTTCTTCATCCTCATTTTCCTCTTCGGGTATATTTTCCAGATGATCGCCTTCCAGCTCTATTAATTCCAGCTTGCGTTTTCGCAGCAGGTTTATGGAGCGGTTAACCACAATTTGCTTAAGCCACAAACCAAATGTTGTTTCCTGTCTAAAATCTTTAAGCTTGTTAAAAGCGTCCAGAAAAGCTTCCTGCAAAACATCTTCAGCTTCGCCAATATTGCCCACTATCCTAAAGGCGATGTTCAGCATCGCTTTTGAATATAAACGGTACAATTCGTAACAGGCTTTTTTGCTTCCCTGCTTGCACTCAACCACCAGGTTGTAATGTTTGTCAATAAATATGGCTTCCAAATTATGTTAAGCTTCAGGTTAAATGACGCACCAGTTTTTACAACGTTGCATCATTGTGAAAAATAATTTGTTGGAACTTAGATTTTTTTGTCCGGACATATTGCCGAACCGCCAATTATTGCCTGAACCGCGATTAATTTGTCTGAACCGGGATTAATTTGTCTGAACTCAGATTAAACAGATTAAAGGATTACCCGGATTTTTATAAGAAATCGTAATAATCCTTTAATCCTAAAAATCCCGGTTCAGATAATATCAACGGTCAAAAAATCATCAATAGCTTTTACCGCGTTGTCATACCTATCGGTACCGGTACCTGATATGAGTACGTACCGGGCCTGCAATGCATCAAGTTCTTTGTACCAAATATTCATAAAATGTTCGCGCAGGGTGGGGAAATTACGCAGCGGGTCATCCTGCCAGGGCAAATCGATATTTAACAGCAAGTAAAGATCATAGGGGTGCTTGGGCAATTCATCCAGTACTTCCTGGGGGGCACGACCAAACATCTGGTCGCTCCATATTTTTACAGTGATGAAAGTAGTATCGCAGATCAGGATATTATTGGCTTTGGGCAGCAGTTCTGCCTCGAGCGCCAGTTGCCCGTAAAACATATTGATCTCATCCTGCCAGGTGCAGGGTTCGGTTAATTTTTCGCAATACCCTCTGGCATACTCGGGTACCGCGATGGTATGATAATGCGAAGCCAGGTAATCAGACATGGTTGATTTTCCTGTTGACTCTGGCCCTACTACCGCTATTTTGAGTATGTTTTTCATGGTGGAGGAATTTTATGAGCGAATAATTGACTCACCCGGTCTTTGCTTCGCTCGACCACCCTCTCTTCGCTTTCGGCGGAAAGAGGGGATTAAAAGCTTTCATTTTAACTATTTTCCTGAGCAACGAAGGATCTATTCAACAACATGCATGCCGAATAAATAATAGATGCTTCACTATGTTCAGCATGACAAACTTATTTTTCTCCTAAACCCTCTTTCCGCCGAAAGCGAAGAGAGGGTGGGCGAGCACAGCGATGCCGGTGTGAGTCTTAGCCGGTGTGCCATAACTCGTACAAATTTTATCTTTATTTCTCCAGCTTAGGTACCCGTGTCGGTGTATCCTTACCCGAAACTATACTGCGCGAGCTTAAAGCTATAGCTCTGATGGTTGAAGTAATATTGCTTACATCAAGCGAACTAAATTCGTCTTTTACGGTGTGGTAAAGCTTATCAATATCAATTTGATCTGTTGATATGGTATGCGCGGGCACACCCTTTTCGGCTAACGAGGCATTATCACTGCGGTAAAACAGGTCCTGATCGGGATAAGGGTCAGGGTGAAACTTAAAGACCGTTCCCTGCAGGTTATTTTGTAATATGGTGCCAAAGTTTGAGCGCTCAAAACCTGTTATAAAAGCCGAATTTTCCCCGAATTTTGATGCCTTGCCTATCATTTCAATATTGAACATGGCCACAACTTTATCAGGATCAACTTTGGTAGCAAAATATTGTGAACCATATGTGCCTATCTCTTCGGCGGTAAAGGCCACAAATATAAGCGTACGGGCATTATTGTTTAGTTTTTTATAGTATTTGGCTAAAGAGATCACCGCTGTTGTTCCTGACGCGTCATCATCGGCACCGTTGGCAATGCTGTCGCCCTCCATTGGTTTTATGATACCAAGGTGATCATAATGGCCCGAAAAAACAACATACTCATCGGGCTTGGTTTTACCGGGTATCATACCCGCAACATTAAATAAAGGCAATTCTTCTGTTTTGCCTTCATAACTCACCTCAAACGATTTTACACTGTCAAACTTGCCCAGCACAAATACCAGAGCCTGGTTGTTATCTGTTTTAAAACTCGCGCTGCCAGTTAAAATATGGTTACGTACACGTTTAAATATGGCCTGAAAATTAGGGTCGACCAGGACGAGCATTTTTTTACCGCTTTTTATAGCAGCCAGATACTCCTCTCTGAAGTTTTTTTCGGCACCTAACTGCACTACCTGTACATCGCTATTGTTTGCCCAATTAAATGACGCGCCGGCTGATGCAAAAAGGCTATCAACAGGTATGCTCTTACCATTAATGGTAGCAGTTGTTTTTATAGGTGTTGAACGGATCATTGTAAAATTTTGACGATAGCCCGTATTGCCGGCCAGGGGTTTTAAGCCCGCCTTTTTATATTCGCCCTCAATAAATTGGGCTGCTTTTTCAATACCCGGCGTAAATGTGGCCCGGCCCTGCATATCATCGGCCGACAGGGTTTTGATGATGCGCGTTACATCATCCTGGCCAATCAGTTTATTTACGTCCTGTCCAAAGCTGCTGATGGAAACAGCTAATAAAGCAATTGTTGCTAAATGTCTTTTCATTATTATGTGTTTAATATTTCTTTTTTATGGGGGCCATAGCCCGGTTATTTAACTTTTGACTGTAACCAGTTATTACGGAAAGTTTCTTGTTCTTTACTTAACTGTTTGCCGGCTTTTTCAAATGTAACCACTTCCAGGTACGGGCTCTCTTCCAGTACTATGGTTGTTTCATGAGCACCGGTACGGTTTTTATAGTTAACGGTTATTTTATCGCCGGGTCTTTTACCAGCAAGCACGTCTGAAAATGATTTTGGATCTGTGATGGCCTGGCCATCGGCTTTTAAAATAACATCACCGGCATCAAGGCCCGCTTTATAAACAGGTGTGCCAATTATGGTGCTTGACAGGATAGGTAAACCTTCGGCCCCGGCTGCACGCTGCTGCCCGGCCCGGCCACGGCCCGGGGTAGTGGCTAATGAACCTGCCCATGCTTTGCCCGGTTGTGCTTTCTGTAGCATTAAGCCCGCTTTAGCCAGCAGTTCTTCATAATTATTTTTGTCGGTTCCATAAATGTAGCGTTTAAAAAAATCGGCAGCAAACTTGGGGTTGTTGGTAACTTTCCCCAGATCGTTTTGCAGATCAGGAATGGTATATGGTTTCATGACCTTACCGCGTGCAAGCCAAACCTGGCGCATATAATCGTCAAGGGTTAGGTTAAATTCGCTGCGTAAACGCATGTCAAGGGCCAGTGCTATGGCGCCACCATAAGTATAGTAGCTGGTAAAATCATTAACGTTATTGTTTGGATCGATAGATACACCGGCATCTGCAAATACCGAATAACGGCTCATTTGTGTGGCCGGGTATTTTGCGGCTCCAGGGGTGTTCAGGATCTGGTTAATAAGGCCGCCCAGGGTACGGGTATAATCATCAAGGGTGTTAAACCCTGAACGTGTAAGCAACAATTCGCCATAGTATTGGGTAAAACCTTCGGCAAACCAAAGTTCGCTGCTCATGTTGGCATGTTCAAAATTAAAAGGTTCCAATGATTTTGGGCGGATGCGCTTTACATTCCAGCTGTGGAAATACTCGTGCGAGAATATGCCCAAAAGGCCGTTTTCGTTACCGGCCACTTTATCAAGTGGATCAACAATACAAGTAGAGTTGCGGTGTTCCATACCATCGCCTGATGTAGTTGGATAAACATCTGTTAAAAATGTATACTCACCATAATCATAAGCAGGTAACTCGCCAAACACGGCTTTTTCTTCCAGTACCATCTTTTGTACCATTTTGCCGAAGTTATCAACCGCGGCCTGGTCATCATCTGAGTGGATGGTTACATTGATCTTCTCTTTTTTGCCGTCGGCGTTTACTACATCCCAGCTGGTTACTTTGTAATTGGCAAGCTCGGTAGGGCTATCCATCACATACTGCAGGTTAGGTGCGCTGTATACATTTGCGCCTTCGTGCTTTAGTTGAGTGGCAACTTTCCATCCGTATTTATCAAGGTCATTAAACTCAAACTTAACTGATCTTTTGTCCTGGCCCAAAAGCCACATAAAGGTGGCCGGCATATTCAAGTGTGCATGGCTGGGGTCAATGCTGGTGTAGGTGCCATCGGTCCAGTTGCCAAACAGGGTATAGCTAACTTTTATATTGGCCGGGTGGGTGGTTACTTCATATAAGTCGCCCTCCAATTGTGTAATTGGGAGCGGATTGCCATCAACATCGGTTACCTTAACATTATAAATATTTTTGCCAAACTCATGTGTTGCGTAACGCCCGGCAGATGAGCGGCTCATGCGTAAACGTATTGGCCCATCGGGTGCCTGGGGTACAGTCATCACAATTTCTGCTTCGTGATGTGCCGCGTTTGGAAACGATATGGAATAGTAAATGGCTTTTTGTACATCCTGCTGCGCAATGGCTACAGACGTTAATAAAGAGGCAATAGTAATTAAAAATATTTTTTTCATGTAAACCTGATTAATAGCGCTGAAATTACAATTAATCGGGGAAATGTATTCTATCAAAATTATTGGCTGATAATTTCTAATGCGGCTGAGATTTTTTCTTTCAATTTAGCGTATAGGCATGAATTTCATCAATTGCTTCTATTATATGAAGCAACCTCTGGCGGTCGCCCATTTTACCTTTCATATATTAAAATTTTATCTTTTTCTATGAAAGGATACAGGCGTTTAGATATGGCTTTGGATGAAACTAAGTCGATTGGTTTTTGGAGTTTTTGTTGAATATCTGATTGCATAGTTACAAAACCCAGGCCTATATGTTTTGAATAATCAAGATCAACCAGTATATCTACATCACTGTTTTTGTCAGCTTCATCACGTGAATATGAGCCAAATAAGTACGCCTTTATTACCGGCTTGCCGGAAAAGTAATCTCTAAGTATTTGAATATCATCTGTTGACAGCTGCATTATAGTACAAATATAATAAACAGATACTACATGTAATTACATAATTAAAAGGCTTTATCCTAACGCAGTAAAACCCCTTGTAAACTAATTCCATGTTAATTATACGTACCTTTAAAGAAATTAATGAACTCATGATCCTTTTTTCAAGAAGAAACTTGCATTACTCCGATTACAAATGGAGCGTATATAACCAAAACGACCCACGTGTAAACGGTAAGCCCGATACTACTCCTTTTACTAAGGATGAGGGCAATGAGGTAGTTTACCTGATCAATAAATTGATGATACTTTGGGATTACCGTTTTGCCAACACCGGCAACAAAATGGAAAAACTGATACACGATAAATTGCCGGCAGAAATTACTGTACAACAGGATGTACAGGAATGGCTTAAAGCTAATCTGAAGTTTTAAGGCTTAAAGCCCAAAGCCGAAGGCTAAAAGCTTTTTGATGTTCTCTTTTGAAAACTTTTAGCCTTCAGCCTTTAGCTTTCCTCGCTACTCCTTCTTAAACTCATAAGCATTGTATTCTACAAAGTCGGCAACTTTAACCTTTACACCGGTTACTTTGCCATTTTGTACCGTGAACGGAAAAACCGCCTTGCCCAGTGTAGCATCAGAAAAAGTGACGTAAAAACGGTTGCCCCCTAATGGTTGCAATTTGGCAAACATGGTGGGGTGGTGTTCAAAACGCATTTCCAGGTCGTTATTTTCGCCCTGTGTAATAGTCATGATGCCATACAGGCTGTTAGAGTATTTGCCTGCATAAGCAATTACTGGCAACATAGGTTTTAAGTTCAGCAATACAGTATCACGCAATTTCCGTTCGGCTTGTTGTGCGGTAGCGGCCTGGGTTTTATAAATTTTCAGATAAGCATCGCTGTAATTGCGATAGCCACGGCCAAAGTATGCGTCTAAAATTTCCCAGCGAAGAGCCTCATATAGCCGATTTTGATCAGTATTGGTTAAAATAACGATACCCAGATTATCCTGTGGCGATAGGGTTACTGATGACAGGTAACCGTTTACACCCCCGTCATGCATAATGAGCCTATGGTTTGAGTAGTCCTGTATAAACCAGCCAAGCCCGTATAGCTCAAAATTATTTTCGCCGTTAAGGTGATATTGGCTGCCAACAATATCCTGTGGTTCGCGGGTGGCTTGTATGGCCGCCTGTGGTATAACCTGTCTGTTACCCACCTTGCCATTATTTAATAAAGCCAGCACCCATTTACCCATATCGCTTGCCGATGAGCTGATAGCCCCGGCAGGCGCAAGTCCGTCAATCTGGCAATAAGGTATGGCCGTAAGCCGGCCATCGGTTAAGGTATGGGGTACGGTGCGGTTAAGTGATTTTGGCAGATCTTTACTTAGTGCCAGGGTATTGGTCATGCCCAGCGGGGCAAAAATGGCTTCTTTTAAATATATTTCCCACGGTTTACCGGTTACACGGGGAATGATCTCGCCTGCCGTTAAAAACGCGGCATTGGTATAACCCCATTTGGTGCGAAAGGGGTAAGGCGCTTTAATTTCTCCCAGTTTTTTAATTATGTCTGCCCGGGTTAGGTTGGTGTTATAAAAGGTAAAATCGCCCTGAAAAGTTTGTAATCCCAGGCGGTGGCAAAGCAGGTCGCGTACCATGGCTTCCTGCCCGGCATATTTATTCTCCAGTTTAAATTCCGGAATATATTTAGTTACCTTATCATCGAGCGATAGCTTATTATTGGCCTGCAACATAGCTAAAGCGGTAGCGGTAAAGGCCTTGGTATTACTGCCAATCATGAATAACGTATTTACATCAACATAATTGGTAAGCCCAAGCTCTTTAATGCCATAACCTTTCACCAGCACTATTTTGTTATCTTTTACAATACAAACTGCAATACCGGGAACACGCCAGTTGGTAAGCGCCCTGCTTATGTAAAGGTCCAAACTGTCTCTTATAAACTTGGTGCGGTCGGCACGTTGGGCTTGGGTTACAGTGATAAATGAAATGCAAACAGTAAAAAGTAGAAGTATTTTTTTCATTACACAGATGTTACATCTCTTTGAATGTGCTAATTTAATGCAAAATTTACAGCGGCTTTACACAATTGTAAAATAACGCCGCAATCTAATTAAAACACATTGTATATGAAATTTTTACGTTCGGGATCATTATTCCTTACAACTGTATTGCTCATTTTGGGAGTATATACGGCAAAAGCACAACGGGCGCCAACGCATTGGACGGCTGATGGCTACCAGTATTACAAAATTACCGATAGCGGCATCAGGATACTGGACACCCGCGATACCAGTAAAAAAACCTTATGGATAAGTAAAGAAATGCTTACCCCACAAGGACAAACACCTATAGGTATTAAAAGATTTACGGTATCAACCGATGGACAAAAAGTGCTCATCAATACTAATACAAAAAAAGTATGGCGTTATGATACCCGCGGCGATTACTGGGTGTATGATACCAATACTAAAAAGCTATGGCAGTTGGGTAAAAACCTGCCGGCATCGTCGCTTATGTTTGCAAAATTATCGCCCGATGGAAAAAGCGCGGCCTATGTGAGCGGGCACAATATTTATGCAGAGGATTTGGCTGATGGATCAGTTAAACAATTAACCACAGATGGCAGTACCAGGCTGATCAATGGCACTTTCGACTGGGCCTACGAAGAAGAATTTGGCTGCCGCGATGGTTTCCGCTGGTCGCCTGACAGTAAATCAATAGCATACTGGCAAATAGATGCCCGCAAAATAAAAAGTTACCTGATGCTGAACACTACCGATTCTATTTACCCTTATGTAGTGCCTGTGGAGTACCCGGTTGCCGGCGAAAATCCAAGCTCATGCAAAGTAGGGGTTGTTGATATCAGCACAGGTAAAACAAACTGGATAAATGCGCCGGGCGATGCTGTACAACATTATATACCGAGGATGGAGTGGACATTAAACTCAAACGAGATCATCCTGGAGCAACTGAACCGGGCGCAAACCGAGAGCCGGGTGTTTATAGGCAATGTATCAAACGGTACTGCCCGCGTTATCCGTGAGGAAAAAAGCAATGCCTGGATTGATGGAAAAGAACGCTGGAACGGGGGCGACCCAACCGGATGGGAATGGATAAACAAAGGCAAGGACTTTTTATGGGTAAGCGAAAAGGACGGCTGGAAGCACATCTATCGTATAAGCCGCGAGGGTAAAGAAAGCCTGGTAACCAAAGGCGATTATGATGTGATCAGTATAAACTTAATTGACGATGCATCGGGCTATATTTATTTTATGGCTTCGCCGGATAATGCTACCCAAAAGTATTTATACCGCATAAAAATTACCGGCGGAACAAAGCCTGAGCGCGTTTCTCCGGCTGATGAACCCGGAACTCATGGCTATGATATTTCGCCAAATGGCAAGGTGGCGCTACATAACTTCTCAAACAGTTATACCCCGCCGGTAAGCGAAGTAGTGAGCCTGCCCGAGCATAAACATATTGGCGGCACAGTTGTGGTTTTGAACAAGGATGCCAAAAATAAAACGGAGTTTTTTAAAGTAAAAACCGTTGATGGCATTGAAATGGATGGCTGGATGAAGAAACCCACCAATTTTGATCCAAATAAAAAATATCCGGTTGTATTTACGGTTTATGGCGAACCTGCCGGGCAAACCGTTACCGATACCTGGGGAGCTGGCCGTAATGGCTTATACGTAGGCAGTATGGCCGATGATGGTTATATCTATATGTCAGTAGAAGGGCGTGGCGCACCGGCACCAAAAGGTACCGCCTGGCGTAAAGCTATCTATAAAAACATAGGCCTTATCAACATCCGCGATCAGGCTATGGCTGTTAAAGAAATACTTAAATGGCCATTTGTTGACTCCACCCGCATAGCGGTTCATGGCTGGAGCGGCGGCGGCTCGTCAACATTAAACCTGATGTTCCAGTATCCTGATATTTATAAAACGGGGATAGCCGTAGCAGCCGTAGGCGATCAGCTTACCTATGATAATATTTACCAGGAGCGTTATATGGGGGTGCCCATTGATGATGAGGGCCGCGCTGCATTTATAAAAGGTTCGCCGGTTACGTACGCTAAAAACCTGCGTGGTAACCTGTTGTACATACATGGTACAGGCGATGATAATGTACATTATAAAAATGCCGAAGAGTTGATCAATGAGCTTGTAAAATACAATCGCCAGTTCGATCTGATGTCGTACCCTAACCGTACACACAGCATTTCAGAAGGCGAGGGAACTTCTTTGCATTTGAGAACCCTGTTCACCAGGTATTTAAAAGAGCACTGCCCGCCGGGTGGCAGATAGGTAAAGATCCATCAATAAAATTAACTCCCTGTATTGCTGATTAGATAGTCGATAATACAGGGAGTTTTTTATTTTCAAGTGTATCACAATCATATAGTTATGCGTAATGATTGGTATGAAAAGATCACTTAACCTTATCTCAACTTTGGGCCTTTTGTCTGGCATTTTATTTTTAACTTTTTCTGCTTGTAAGAAAGATTCTTCGGGCAAGGGGGATTTAACAGGCAAATGGCTGGCCGCTATTCCTAAATCAGAACAAATGTCGCTTTACGAATTTAAAGCCGATCATGCTTATGAACATACTCAAACAGGTACCGATTCTGTTACCAAAAAAAATCTCGGAATAATTGCGAAAGAAGTTGGGAAATACCAGCTGAAAGATAAGCAATTGAACCTTTACGATATTGTAAGTTATATAAATAAGGATCACACGTATGGCCCGGTTACCGATCTGGTTGTTAGTACCGGACTAAAAAGCATTGATTACACTGTATTATTAAATGCTGAAGGAAATAAATTTTCCCTCACCTATATCTGTGGGCCTAATGAGCTTTGCGCTACGGTTTACATACCTCCTTTTTATTACTATAAGCAATAAAGTAAATGTGTTACAGCAAAATGCCCAGGGTACTCACCCCGGGCATTTTATTATGAATTGGTTTAGTAAAGTTTTATATCAATAGGCGTTATTTTCATTTTCATCAGTTCCGTTTGAATAACTAATTGGATCTTCATGCTTTGTAATTGAACGTGTGTCATTATCAAAATCGCTTTTACGGCCCAATATGGTAAAGTTTTCGGCCACTACCTCGGTAGTGTACTTTTTTACGCCTTCCTTATCTTCAAATGATCGGGTGCGCAGTTTACCTTCAATATAAACCAGTTTTCCTTTTTGTAAATATTTGGCTGCCATATCTGCCAGCCCGCGCCACATTACAATATTGTGCCACTCGGTTTGTTCAACCTTACGACCATCTTTATTATAAGTTTCAGAAGTAGCTAACGGGAAACTGGTCACTGACACCCCTCCTTCTAAACTTCGCACCTCAGGATCCTTGCCCAAATGCCCTACAAGTATTACTTTATTTATTCCAGACATGCTCTAAATTAACGAAAAGTTATTTATAAATTAAAATTATTTTTTAATAATATAATAATAGCCCTTGGAAGGGCTAAATTATGCAGGTTTTCAACTGTAGTATAAAACCAGTTTATTTCTAATTTAACCGGTTTTGATGCTGTTTTTATAAGCCTTATGTACAGGCGCTGGTGGGTAAGGATGTGTTTTTGCACCGGGATAATGTCTCCGTTTAATTTAATTTCAGCATCAAAAATTTCCCGTACCTGTGGCAAATCAATAAGTTCATTAAGTGGTAACAGGGAGGAGGTTTCAACCATTGGCAGGTCATACATATTGGCCCATATGTCTTTATCTCCCCTTTTATTCATTAATATATTATCGCCATCGGTTATTAAAAAGTAATTTAAAAAGCGTTCGCGCACTTTCAGGGTCTTTAGTTTAACAGGTAAAGCAGTGACGGCATTATTTAAAAAAGCTGCGCAACCGGTACGTACCGGGCAAATACCGCAGGCCGGATTTTTAGGTTTGCAGAGCATGGCGCCAAATTCCATCATGGCCTGGTTATGTAAAGCCGGTGTTTGTTCATTAAGCAAATCATTTGCTAATGCTTGAAACGTTTTTTTACCGCTGGTGGAGTTAATGGGCTCGTAAATGCCAAAATAACGGGCGAGTACCCGGTAAACATTTCCGTCAACAACAGCTTTGGCCTCATTTGCCGAAAATGATGCTATAGCCGCGGCAGTATATTCGCCTATACCTTTTAGTTTAATAAGCGCGTCATAGCTTTCAGGGAATTTACCCTGGTGTTGTTCCTGAACCAGGCGTGCTGTTTTAAGCATATTGCGCCCCCGCGAGTAATAACCCAGCCCCTGCCATAGTTTAAGCACTTCGTCTTCATGGGCTGCAGCAAAGCTGCTTACATCAGGGTACCGTTCAACAAAACGATAAAAATAGGGCAGTCCCTGCTCTACGCGTGTTTGCTGCAAAATAATTTCAGACAGCCATATCACATAAGCATCGGTAGTGTTGCGCCAGGGCAGGTCGCGTTTATTTTTAAGGTACCATTGTACCAGTTCGTCAGTAAAATTCATTGATGTAAAAGTAGTAATGCGAATCAAGAAGGGATAAAAGATTTTTAGACGAAAGATAAAGGATGAAATGACAAAGGAACTGCCATTTACTCTTATATTTTTGTCCTTTAACCCCTTATTTTTTATCCTGTTTTATCCTTTGTTTTTTTGCATCATATATCTTGATTTCCTGCGCTCGATTTTTGTCTCTAATTCACTGCTTTAGCCCATAATATGTAACGATAATGTACGTTTTACATATTGAATAAAAAAAAACATACAAATATTTCGCTCTTAAAATATAAAGCGATACTTTTGCAACCCCAAAACAGTTAAGTATTTATATATTAAATAAAAGTAAATCAGATATGACTAAGGCAGAAATTATAACTGAAATCTCATCTAAGACAGGTATAGAGAAAGTAGACGTGCAGGAAACAGTTGAGGCATTTTTTAAAGTAGTTAAAAGCTCAATGGTTGGCGGCGAGAACGTTTACGTTAGAGGATTCGGAAGTTTTGTTGTAAAGAAAAGAGCGAAAAAGACAGCACGCAATATTTCAAAAAATACTGCCATCATTATTCCAGAGCATTTTGTACCAAGCTTTAAACCAGCTAAAACTTTTGTTGAAAAAGTTAAAACCGGTAACAAAACAAGTAAATAATTTATAAGCATGAATAAGAAACAAATAGTTGTAGGTGTAGTAGTTATTGCTATCATGGGCTATTTGTATTCTTTACCTGTTAAAGGTTTAATAAAACCCAAAGAGGCAAAAACCGATAAAACAAACGTGATGTCAGCAAACCGCAAGGCGGCAACTGCTGTAACGGTTGATATGGTATCTGCGCCTGCTAAAGCCGCAATTGGGGCGGCCTTAACAGCTAAGATAAATGACCTTGAAGGGCAATTAAAAAACGCATCAGGCGCTGACGGGCAAAAATTGCAAAAGCAATTGGCTAGCCAGTGGGATGATGTTAACCAGCCGGCTCCGGCAGCATTTTATTACCAGGCTTTGGCCCGTAAAGAAAATAAGCTGGAAGATTGGTTAAATGCAGGTAATCGTTTTAATGATGCTTACAAACTTACGCAAGACACCCTAACGCAGCCCGCATTTGTAACAAATGCGGTGGAAGCGTTTCAAAGTGCCCTGAAATTAAAGCCTGAAAGCCTTGAGGGTAAAACAGGATTAGGCGTTGCGTATGTAAATGGCGGCGCCAGCCCTATGCAAGGTATTGCCTTACTGCTTGAAGTAGTTAAAAAGGAACCGAACAACTGGAACGCAAACCTTAATCTGGGTATGTTCGCCATGAAATCGGGCCAGTACGAAAAAGCGGTAGGCCGGTTTAAAACATTAATTGCGCAGAAACAGGAATTGGAGCCAACGTTTTATTTGGCCGAAAGTTACAAGCAACTGGGCATGAAAAAGGAAGCTATTGACGCTTACCAAAAATGTAAAGAAATGATGCCCGATCCTGTATTTGGGCAGCGAATTGATGAATATATCAAGGAATTAAAGAATTAAATTAATCACATTTTAAAATTATTATTATGCCGAGCGGTAAAAAACGTAAAAGACACAAAATGGCTACCCACAAACGCAAAAAGCGTTTAAGAAAAAACAGACATAAAAAGAAATAAGCTGCTTTTTTTAAAGCAGCTTACCTGCTTTTTTTACGGGCAGGTAACTTTAATAGTGTTTTTTACCCACTTATTAACATGCGGTTTTTACCGTTTTAAGAAATGGAGTAGCAGTTGATAAAAGAATTAATTATCGATTCATCCCCAAATGGGGCTACTATTGCATTATTACAGGACAAACAACTTGTAGAGCTTCATAAAGAGCAGATCAGCAACAATTATACTGTTGGTGATATTTACCTTGGGCGCATAAAGAAAATTATGCCCAGTTTAAATGCAGCCTTTGTAGACGTTGGCTACGAGAAGGATGCCTTTTTGCATTATCTTGACCTTGGTCCGCAGGTACAAAGCCTGCTTAAATTAACCAAACAAGTACGTAGCGGGGGATACCAATCGAAGCTTTTGGATGGCCTTAAGCTGGAAGGTGATATCAATAAGGGAGGAAAGATCTCTGAGATATTATCAAAAAACCAGCTTATTCCGGTACAAATAGCTAAGGAACCTATATCAACCAAAGGACCACGCTTAAGCTCTGATCTTTCAATAGCTGGCCGGTATGTGGTATTAGTACCATTTTCGGAAGCTATCTCTATTTCCAAAAAAATAAAGAGCAATACAGAGCGAAATCGTTTACGGAAGGTTGTTGAAAGTATTAAGCCAAAGCATTTTGGCGTTATTATCCGTACAGTATCTGAAGGTAAAGGGGTTGAAGAGTTACAAAAAGACCTGCTTGATCTGATATCAAAATGGGAGTTATTTATTACCAAACTGCCGTCTGTTGAACCTTCAAAAAAGGTTTTGGGCGAAATTGGGCGCACATCAACTATCCTTAGGGATATATTGAACCCCGATTTTCAGCATATTTACGTAAATGATAATAGTATGTTCGAAGAAATTCGTTCGTACATCCATGAAATATCGCCCGATATGGAGAGTATAGTGCGCATGCATAAGCATAAGGAGCCTATATTTGAACATTTTGGGATCGATAAACAGATTAAGGGTGCTTTTGGTAAAACAGTGAACCTTGCCGGCGGCGCTTACCTGGTTATTGAACATACTGAAGCATTACACGTTATTGACGTTAACAGCGGTAACCGTACAGCCAGTAAAGAAAACCAGGAAGAGAACGCTTACCAGGTAAATAAGGAAGCAGCTAAAGAAATTGCAAGGCAGTTACGCCTGCGCGATATGGGCGGCATTGTGGTTATTGATTTTATTGATATGCACAAACCCCAAAACCGCAAGGAGCTGTTTGATTATTTACGAGCAGAAATGCTGTACGACAGGGCCAAGCATACCATTTTACCGCCAAGTAAATTTGGTTTGGTGCAAATTACGCGCCAGCGTGTAAGGCCCGAAATGAATATTGTTACCAGCGAAGTGTGCCCAACCTGTAATGGTACAGGTACTATAAGGCCAACCATTTTGCTGCTTGACGATATTGAAAACAACTTCAATTATATTTTGGATGAGCAAAACGAAAAGGGCATTACCCTGGTTGTGCACCCATATATTGAAGCTTACATTAAAAAAGGTATTTATAACCGCCAAATGAAGTGGTTTGTTAAATATGGCCAGTGGATCAAGGTTAAAAGCAATCCTGCTTACCAGATCACCGAGTTCCATTTCTTTTCATCAAAAGATGAGGAAATAAAGCTGTAAGGAATTAAATGTGCAGATATGCAGATTTCAAATGTGCAGGTGTTTTAATTAACATCTGCACATTTTGTTTAATAGGATATTAAGCATCCATAGACTCAGGCGTTAAGTGGGGCCTATCATCCTGAGTAACCTTTATTTGTAAACCAAATAAAGGTTACTCAGACTGACAGGCCTTTACACCTTGAAAAGCTGATTAATGTAAACCCAGGATATTATGCGAAAAAGTATATAATTAATTGATTTTTAATTATATACATCAATGTTAATCATGAAAAGTGTAAACCATGTAAACCAAATTAGGTGCCAATGACAAGTCTGTAACTTGCTGATCATCAATATTGAAAAAATGTCATTTTCAATGCGATTATTTGCAAGCAAATAAAGGTTACTCAGCATGACAGCCTTTATTAACTATTAAATTGCCGAAGATGATGATCGGTATGCTTATAAACTAAATACCCAATTTGCTCTTTTGTTAGTTTTCCAAAAAAGGCGTGTACAATCTCATGGTTTGAAAGATGTGCGTATTCTTCAAGTAAGGCAGTCCACCTCTTTCTTTCGCATGAAATATTGCCACTGTTTTCTTTTACCTTAAGTTCGGTAAGTGTAGGTACATTTCGCCTTATAGGAGTTTCATCTTTTACAAAAGCTGGTAAAGCCATTCTGCCAAACAAACGGCCAACAAACGCCCATTTATACTTTTGTTTACCTAACATCATTTCTTCATACAGGGTACAATGTTTCAGCATCTGGTAAATATTCATTTTGCCCCATTGAGCAGTGCTGTTTTCATCAAGTGTATTGATCCTGTAAATCAATTCATCTCTTGTTGTTTTATCATATATTGTTTTCATTTGGCCAATAATTTGAAAATACACGTCAATTTTTTTTGCTTACGGTATAAACCAAAATTATACATAAAGCTTAATAAAGCCGGTTTTGGAAATGACAATTAAAGGGGGTAAATGCGACAAAGAATAAGTCGATCCGGAAGTTCCGCCTGTTCAAGCGTCCTTCGCTTGAATAATGTCCTGAGGTAAGCGTCCACGCTTACTTTAAAGATACGCACAAGAATTTAAGCTTGAATAGAATGTAGGTCTCTTTATTGCTAATTAAATTAGTAAAACAATAACGCATTTCCAATTAAATCTGCATATTTGCACATCTAAAAACAGCGGAACCCTCAACAGAGTAAATCTGCACATCTAAGTAATAATGGCTAAATCAAAGATCGCGTACTTTTGTCAAAGCTGTGGCTTTGAGTCGGCAAAATGGTTGGGCAAGTGTCCTTCATGCCAGGCCTGGAATACTTTTGTTGAGGAGATCATTGATAAAGGGAACAATACCGCGGTACCCACCTGGAAAGTTACCTCCAATACCCAGCAGCGCGCCAATAAACCGGTACAGGTTGCCGATATCACCTTTAGCGAAGAACACCGCATGTTAACCCCCGATAAGGAGTTTAACCGGGTTTTGGGTGGCGGTATTGTAGCCGGCTCACTGGTACTTATAGGCGGCGAACCGGGAATAGGTAAATCAACTCTGATGCTGCAGCTGGCCCTTAACATGCCCAATCTGAAAGTACTATATGTATCGGGCGAGGAAAGCGAAAGACAGATCAAAATGAGGGCGGAAAGACTAACGACGCCCCCCCCGCCCCCTGAAGGGGGAGTTTCTGAATCTATTATTGAGCTATTAGCTCCCCCTTCAGGGGGCGGGGGGGGCTCTTATGTACTTTGTGAAACTTCAACCCAGAATATTTTTAAACAGATAGAGGCGCTGGAGCCTGATCTGGTAGTGATCGACTCTATACAAACCCTGCATTCGTCGCATATTGAATCCACACCGGGGAGCGTATCGCAGGTGCGTGAATGTACGGCCGAAATGCTGCGTTTTGCCAAGGAAACTTCTACACCGGTGTTCCTGATAGGCCATATTACCAAAGATGGCATGATAGCCGGCCCCAAAATACTGGAGCACATGGTTGATACCGTTTTGCAGTTTGAGGGCGACAGGCACCATGTATACCGCATATTACGCACGGTTAAAAACCGCTTCGGCTCGGCATCTGAACTGGGTATTTACGAAATGCTGGGTGAGGGGTTAAGGGAAGTATCCAATCCGTCAGAGATCTTACTATCGCAACGCGACGAACCTTTAAGCGGCATCACCATTTCTGCAACTTTAGAGGGACTGCGCCCCATGCTGATAGAAACACAGGCACTGGTAAGTACATCGGCTTACGGCACACCGCAGCGTACCGCGACTGGTTTTGATACCAAACGCATGAGCATGCTGCTGGCCGTCCTCGAAAAACGTTGTGGCTTCAGACTGGCTGCAAAGGATGTATTTTTAAATATAACGGGCGGTATCAGGGTTGAGGACCCGGCTATTGACCTGGGACTGGCTGCTGCCATCATTTCGTCGCATGAGGATATGCCAGTGCCTTTTAAAACCTGTTTCGCGGGCGAGATAGGTTTGTCGGGCGAGATCAGGGCGGTGAACCGTGTGGAGCAACGCATTGCCGAAGCACAAAAATTAGGCTTTAACCAGATCTTTATTTCGAAATATAACCTGCCATCTGGTGGGCAGGACAAAAAACGGATGGACCTGTCGCGCTATGATATCGACATAAAAATTGTAAGCACTATTGAAGAAGTGTTTGGCTTGCTATTTGGATAGATTTTTTTAGACTTTTAGACTTTTGGACGAAGGACTTTAGGACGAAAGGCTTTAGACTTTAAGACAAGAGACAAACTTGTTCTTTGTCTTTTTATCTTTTGTCCCAAAGTCCTAAAGTCCTTTGTCTAAAAGTCCTAAAATTATATCCCGGCAGGCGGTACTACCTTACGTATACGGTTGTTATTGCTATCTGCCACCCAGATGTTTCCGCTGGCATCGGCAACTAAGCCTTGTGGCGAATTAAATAAAGCGCTTGCTCCCTGCCCGTCGGCAAAGCCTGCCGAAGTTGTTTTACCAGCTATCGAAAGTAAAACCTTACCGGTGGTTATTTCCAGGATGCGGCCATTTTGATCGCTTATAAAGAAATTCCCTTTAGCATCAAACGTAATAGCGCCTGGGTTACCAATAACACCGGTTTGTTTAGGGCCGCCTATGTAAGTAGTAACTACTCCGGCTGTGCTTATTTTACGAATAGCATAGTTAAGCAGATCGGCGACATAAATATTGCCCTGGGCATCCAATGCAATACCATCCGGCCGGTTAAACTGTGCGCTGGTGGCGGTAGCATTATCAACATAGCCTGCTGTTGTGGTACCGGCAACGGTGGTTACTACACCAGCTGCTGTAATTTTACGGATAAGATTATTCCCCTGGTCGGCTACATATAAATTCCCCTGGGCGTCTAAAGCTATCCCACGCGGACTATTAAAGGTTGCCGCTGTGCCTGTTCCGTTGACATAACCGGCATCACCGCTTCCTGCAAGCGTGCTTACCACGCCGCTTGCTGATATTTTACGGATCATATTATTACCCATATCGGCTACGTAAATATTACCCGCGGCATCAGCCGCCAAACTTTGAGGGGCATAAAACTGGGCACTGGCGATAGGGCCATCCAAATAGCCTATGTTTCCGCTGCCCGATAATGTGGTTACAACACCTGCGGGAGTAACTTTCCTTATAGCACTATTAAAGGAGTCGGCAACATAAATATTGCCGCTTGCATCTACGGTTAATCCCTGCGGGCCGTCAAAAAATGCACCAGTACCCGTACCATTTATAAAACCTGAAGAAGCGTTGCCTGCCAGTGTGCTCACAGTACCAACTGCTGCCGACAGGTCGGTATTGGTGGTAAACTGTATCATGTTGCCATAACCTGTGCCCGCGGCACTGGTAGCGTAAGCTCTTAAATAATAAGTGGTTTTGGGGCTTAAGCCAGTTATTTTACTGGCAAAGCTCAATTGATTAACCGTGTCTGTAGATTTGGAGTCGGCTATGCTTGGGCTTTGATTGGTACTGCTCCAGCATACACCGTAAGCCGTTAAGCCATCAGTAAGCGTTGCAGTAATAATGCCACCACTATGTGCCGTTGTACCGGCAGCATCAATAGTTACATCGATTGTGGTTAAAACGGGGATAGAGCCAGGCGTGGTTGTTGTGCCTTTATTGCACCCGGTAACAACTAAAATAATAGCCAATAGAGACGCGGCAAATGAAATTGCTTTGGTCAAGGTTTTGTTCATGTGTTAATAGTTAATAAATTATAAATAGATTAAGTAATAAGTATGTCATTGCGTCAAAATTAACTCAACATGGTGATGCATATTACCTGTAACAAGGCTGTTTTAACATACATTAACACGTTTTAACATACATTAACATATACGCTGGCCCGACTTTAAACGATACTTAAAAAAATACTTTTTTAGTTAAAAGGATACTTAGCTCCCAGGGTGCAGAAACAGGAAAATACAGCAGCGGCAAGGGCAACATTTTGCCTGGATCATTGTTGTATTTTAATAAGCTGTATCATGAAATTATTAACATTTTTTGTTTTGTTATTTACGTCTGTAACGGTGCTGGCACAAAAAGATGAGCCCCTGCCGCATGGTATAGTTTACGGGCAAAAGCCTGATACAACAGCTATGATGAGCGCCGCCAAAGTGGAAGCATTTATGGGGAAAAAAACACGGATCAGTACTACCATTGAAGGTAGGGTGATCAGGGTGACGCGTGAAAAAGGTGGCTGGTTTGAGTTAGATGCCGGTGCCGGTAAAGTAATATCGGCGCATTTTAAAAATTATAATATTAATATACCTGCAGATTTGGCCGGGCGGACGGTGATCATGGAAGGAGTAGCAGCCAAGCAATTTATAGCCGATGACCTGCAGCACCTCGCTGGAGATACGGTTAGCGGCAAAAAACAGCATAAGGTTAAAACTGATCCCAAACGAAAGGTAACTTTTGAGGTGAAAGGATTAATGGTTGATAAATAAAGCTTCAATCCGCTAAAGCTACAGTGTATACACATCTCAATACAGCCAGCCGGATGATGTGCGCCGTAGGAGCTACCTGTTTGTAGTTTAAAATGTGAATATTTTTTTTGCCCCAGAGGGGTTACCCGGATCACATAAAGGCAATTTACTGCCAATTTAGGTTGCACCTATAGAGCAATCTTGTTTTTTGATTTGGCTTGCTACAAACAGGCAGCTCCTAACGGAGCATCCAAGCTGTGTAAACACGAAAGCCCGTGAAGATTGAACTGCGTTATTTTAACCTTGTGAATGAAAAATTATATGTTAAACGTAAACCAGCCAGGGTAGTTCTTTCATGGTCGTTCTCAAAATAATCGGCATGAAAGTTTACGTCGAGAACATGCCTGGTGGTTGCGAGTATTATGAAACCGATACCGGCTGTTCCGCCAGGCCCGAGGTAAGGATCATCAACGCCGCCAACATGCGCGAAGGCCCCAAGCGATCCATAAACCTCATCGGTAAAATAGTACCGGCCAGCAACACCCAAATAAGCTACATAAGGTATTTCAATACCAAGAGAAGGGGCTAAACTAATGGAATTGGTTAATTTAATTTCGCCTTGTAAAGTAGCACCAACGCCTGAGCCCTCTCTCGAAGTGTTTAAGCCGGCCCCAATTCCGATGGCATTTTTGGCCTGAGCGTTTGCAAAATTGGCACCACAAATGAGGCTACCAATAATTAATATTAGTTTTAAAGGTTTATGCAGGATATTCATAGGTTTCGCAATTTACTGAATAATGCGACAACCAAATATGGATTAAATAAAAAAGGTCACCCAAGTAATATGGATGACCTTTCAAAAAAAGATGTTGTGGTTTTTTGCTTAAAACTTGGTGTTGCGGGTTAATACCGATGGTTCCATATATAGCTCAGCTGTAAAAAGCTCTTTTATTTTTTGTGCTATTTCGGTTCTGTTTACAGTAGCGGTATCGCGCCTGCATTTCAGATAATGCTCTCTCGCCACTTTTTCGGCCAGGTCGCCAAGGGTTTTTACTTTTAATTCTTTACCAAACTTTCCTGCAAGCATTAGCCCTATAGCCGCAATGATCAATCCAACAAAAGCCATTACCGGTTGAAAAAAGAAACCGGCCAAAGATGCCAGTAATACAAATACGAATGTGCCCACTATGCCTTGCTTAGGTTGTAAAAGGTTAATTTTAAAACCCATTTCCTTTTCAATTTCGGCTATTACCTCTAAACGGTTATCACGGGGAAAAATATCTGCTAACCGGGTTTGAGGCTTTATCAGCTCTTTAGGCGGCGAAATGGTGGAGTTAATAGCATTGCGTATTTTATAAAATGCCTGTTGTGTAGTACAGCTATCGTTGTTGGTTTGCTTTACCTTTTCAACTACAATATCACAAAGCTTGCCGAAGGTTTTAACATCTTTACAGGATGTATCGTCTAAACGGATATTAAAGGACTTTTCAATTTTTACAAGAACATCACCTATATCTTCAGGATCAACATTATTGAGGTTGAATGCCTGGGTATTATTCGAATTAACTTTCAATCTATAGTAACTAAGTTCAACAATAATTTACCTGTAACCGGGGAGCTACAGGTAAATGTTTATCCTGTTATTAAACTACACGTGTAATTTAATGTTTTAATTATTTTTATTTGCTCAGGTACATTGATTTCTCTTTGTACAAGTGCCTGAAATAAGGATCCTGCAGGTTTGGTATAAAGCGTATAGCCTCGCCTGTTGATTTCATTTCGGGGCCAAGCTCCTTGTTCACTTCAGGGAATTTATCGAAAGAGAACACAGGTTCTTTTATGGCATAACCCCATAGTTTGCGCTCAATGGTAAAGTCTTTAAGCTTATTAACTTCAAGCATTACCTTGGTAGCTATGTTAATGTAAGGTACATCATAAGCTTTGGCAATAAAAGGTACCGTACGTGATGCACGCGGGTTGGCCTCAATTACAAACACCTGATCATTTTTAACAGCAAACTGGATGTTAAGCAAGCCGCGCACATTTAATGCCTTGGCAATTTTAACCGTATATTCTTCCATCAGGCTAATCACGTTGTCTGACAGGTCAAATGGTGGCAATACCGAAAATGAATCGCCTGAGTGGATCCCTGCGGGCTCTATATGCTCCATCATACCAATAATATGCACGTCATCACCATCACTGATCGAGTCAGTCTCGGCTTCTGCGGCACGGTCAAGGAAGTGGTCAATCAATACACGGTTGCCTGGCAGGTTTTTTAATAAGCTAACTACAGCTTTTTCCAGGTCCTCGTCATTAATAACAATGCTCATGCCTTGTCCGCCTAATACATAACTTGGGCGCACCAATACCGGGTAACCAACATGGTGGGCAACTTCAAGCGCTTCTTCGGCACTTTCGGCAACGCCATATCTTGGATAAGGGATATCAAGCTCTTTCAACAGGTCTGAGAAACGACCGCGGTCTTCGGCAACATCCATATCATCAAATGATGTACCTATGATCCTGATGCCATGTTCGTGCATCTTCTCGGCCATTTTTAAAGCAGTTTGCCCGCCAAGCTGAACAATTACACCATAAGGTTTCTCAAGTTCGATGATCTCGCGAACATGTTCCCAATATACCGGCTCAAAGTATAGCTTGTCGGCCATATTAAAATCGGTTGATACAGTTTCAGGGTTACAGTTAATCATGATAGCTTCAAAACCGGCTTCTTTGGCGGCTAATAACCCATGTACACAGCTGTAATCAAACTCAATACCCTGTCCAATGCGGTTAGGGCCCGATCCTAATACAATTATTTTCTTTTTATCTGATGATATTGATTCGTTTTCGCCCTCGTAGGTTGAGTAGTAGTAAGGCGTTTGGGCCGGGAACTCGGCAGCGCAGGTATCAACCATTTTGTAAACGCGGTTAATACCCAAAGCTTTTCTGCGCAGATACACATCTTCTTCGGTAACGTTACCCAGTATATAAGCTATCTGGGTATCAGAAAATCCTTTTTGTTTCAGGGTGAAGAAGAAATCTTCAGGAATGTTGGTTAACGAATAGCGGCGCAGTTCGTTCTCCAGGTTCACCACATCCATGATCTGGTTCAGGAACCAGCGATCAATTTTTGTAACCTTCCTTACCGATTCAATGGGAACGCCCAGGCTCAGCGCGTCATATACATGGAAAAGCCTGTCCCAGCTTGGATGCTCCAGGCTGTGCATGATCTCTTCCAGATTGCGGCTCTGGCGGCCATCGGCACCTAAACCGGCGCGGCCTATCTCTAAACTCTGACAGGCTTTTTGCAGCGCCTCAATAAAGCTGCGGCCAATGCCCATCACTTCGCCCACTGATTTCATTTGAAGGCCCAGCTCTTTGTTGGCGCCCTTAAATTTATCAAAGTTCCAACGTGGTATTTTAACGATCACATAATCCAAAGTAGGCTCAAAGTAAGCCGACGTTGTTTTGGTGATCTGATTTTCTATTTCGTCAAGGTTATAACCTATGGCCAGCTTGGCAGCAATTTTAGCGATAGGATAACCTGTTGCTTTTGATGCCAGCGCCGATGAGCGCGAAACGCGCGGGTTAATTTCAATAGCGATGATGGCTTCATCGGCTGGGTTAACCGAGAACTGTACGTTACAGCCACCTGCAAAATTGCCAATGGCTCTCATCATACGGATGGCCTGGTTACGCATATCCTGGTAGCAGCGGTCGCTCAGGGTCATGGCCGGGGCCACAGTGATCGAGTCGCCGGTATGGATCCCCATCGGGTCAAAGTTTTCGATAGAGCAGATGATGATAACGTTATCGTTATTATCACGCAGCAGCTCAAGCTCGTATTCTTTCCAGCCTATAACAGCCTGCTCAACCAAAACCTCGTGCGATGGTGAAGCTTGAAGGCCTCGGCTTAATGCGGCATCAAAATCTTCTTTTTTGTGCACAAAGCCCGCCCCTTTACCACCAAGGGTATAGCTTGGGCGGATAACCAGCGGAAAGCCAATATCCTGTGCCGCCTCTTTACCTTCCAGAAAAGAGTTGGCAATTTTTGAATTAGCTACGCCCACGCCTATATCAACCATTAACTGGCGAAAAGCTTCTCGGTTCTCGGTTTTTTCAATAGCGGCTATATCTACCCCTACAATTTTTACACCGTATTTTTCCCAAATTCCGCGTTCTGCAGCTTCAATACAAAGGTTAAGCGCGGTTTGACCGCCCATAGTAGGCAATACAGCATCAATTTTTTGTTCTGCAAGTATCTGTTCAATACTTGCACAGGTTAGTGGCAGCAGATAAACATGGTCGCCAATAACCTTATCCGTCATGATAGTTGCCGGATTGCTGTTAATGATGGAAACGGTAATACCTTCTTCTTTGAGCGAAAGGGCTGCTTGTGAGCCGGCGTAATCAAATTCGCAGGCCTGGCCAATAATAATAGGGCCTGAACCAATAATTAAAACGGATTTGATGGAGTTGTCTTTGGGCATAGGGCTTTTTTTAAGTCAAAAGTTCTAAGTTAAAAGTCAATGTCTGTTAAGACGATAACGATTTTTCCTATGCACTGAAAGCGAAAAAATCCCGACTTCAGTGTCGGGGTGCAAAGATAGAGTTTTGTGAAACTTTTTAGCCTATTTTTTTATAAAATTTTAGAAAGCCGCTTTGGCGTAATATTGTATAGCTTTACTGTAACTAAAATGTGATTTTAAATGCAAAAAAAAGCGTATTTTTAAATATTGCTGTGATAGACCGGTTCATAACCCCGATACCGATTTTTTTAACAATTTTCAAAAAAAAATTCGGCTTTAAGTTAAATTATACTGAAATTTAATATATAATATGCAGTACAAACTTATTAAACCCGCGTTTGTAGTGTAGAGGATAACCACCTGAATTGATATGATGAAGAAGCCTTTGTTTATTCTGATAATAACCTTGTTTTTGGGTAGTTGCGCCATGATGCAATCTATCGTAAAGTCAACGTTCCCTTATACAGCCAATCTGGTGATTCCGGCATCGGCAACAGTGGGCGAAGCGCGTACTGCTTTAAGTATAGCCAACAGCTTTGACCAGGATTTTACTAAAGATGGTAATAATGCAGGCCGGATAAGCGAGGTGCGCGTTGTATCGGCCAAGTTGCAATCAAAAGACCCATCTGATTATAACATTGGCAATATAGTTTCTTTGAGGGTGTATATGGCAAAAGCCGATGGGAGTGATGAAGTACTGGTTGCTGTGCGTAAGGATATTACCCCCGAAGTTGGTAATAGCATTGTGCTTGATATTGATAATTCACATTTTCTTGATGACCTTGTTCGGCAGCCAAGTGTGCGCATCAGGATGGTTTACCTGTTGCGTAAGGCTAACGCCGTTGATGCAAGTTTAAAAGTTACCCTGGGTTTGGGTTCTTATCCGCGTAATTAATTCCTGAAAACAGGGGATTGTGTCACAGATTTACGTTAAATTTTTAACAAAAATTGTGCGTAGATGACCTGTCCGGCTTATAGCGGTGCTTTGAGAGAAGGATGGTTGTTTTTGTTTGTTTGGAAAAACGAATCTTATTTGATCAGCTTATTATCAGCATCAGGAAACACCAATATGGGCTCATATGCACGGGCCTCATCAGTTTCCATGTACGCGTATGACATAATGATCACAATATCGCCAACCTGGGCCAACCGTGCTGTTGCACCGTTAAGGCATACTGTTCCGCTGCCACGCTCGCCTTTTATTACATAAGTTTCAAAGCGTGCGCCATTATTATTATTTACAATCTGGACTTTCTCGTTCGGTATAATATTAGCCGCTTCAATCAAATCTTCATCAATTGTAATACTGCCCACATAATTCAGTTCGGCCTGTGTTACCTTAACCCTGTGAATCTTGGACTTTAATATCTCAATAATCATGATGCAAAGTTATGAATATTTAACTCATGGTTCATAGCTGATAGTACATTGCATTGTTGGCTAAATGTAAATAGTTGTATACCTGCAATTATCGGGCTACCATGATCTGTGAATCATGAGCTAAGAACCAATCAACATATTATCTATCAGTCTTGTTTTACCTGCCCTGGCCGCAACAAGTGCAACTATGTTTTTTGTATCGGCAGTTGCGGTATGCAGGGTTTGGCCGTCAACAATTTCAAAATATTCCAACTCAATTCCGGGTTCGTTACTTATCATTAGCCCGGCCTGCTGTTTTATTGCCGGAATATTGCCTGCATCAAAATTGTTTTTAACCCAGCTTAGTGCTTTGAAGAGGATCAGCGCATGGTGCCTGTCGTCGGGAGTTAAATGAATATTTCTTGAGCTCATGGCAAGACCGTCATTTTCGCGCTCAATAGGGCACATGACCAGTTTAACCGGCATGTTCAGTAATTCAACCATTTTACTGATCACTAAAAACTGCTGGTAGTCCTTTTGCCCAAAAAAAGCGATATCCGGCTTCACAATGCTAAATAGCTTATAAACCACCTGGGTAACCCCTTGATAATGCCCCGGCCTAAATTCGCCTTCGAGCAAATGTTCCAGATCGCCTATGTTTAAATGCCATTTCTCATTATCATCATAAATTTCATTAACCGGGGGATTGAACAAAATATCGCATCCAACCTGCTCCAGCATACTGATGTCTGCAGCAATTGGCCTGGGGTATTTTTCAAGGTCTTTGGGGTCATTAAACTGTGTGGGGTTAACAAAAATGCTGCAAACCACTTCGGTGCTGTTTTGCTGTGCCTGTTTAATTAATGACATATGGCCCTGGTGCAGGGCTCCCAGTGTAGGTACAAAGCCCACTATTTTTCCTGTTTTATGGGTAAAATAGTGTGTTATTTCTTTTTTGGTGGTAAATATTTTCAATGTAAATACTATTACAAATTTTGGTAAAGATGTGCATTTGCCTAAAAAATACCAAAAGTTACTTGCACAATTCGTTGACAGTTCATATAATAATGCTTATATTTGCAGACTCAAATTTTTTGACTTCTTTACATATTTAATACTGATTAAGTGATGGGTAAATCTAAGCTTTTGTTTATAACTCATGAAATGTCTCCCTTTCTCGAACTCACTAAAATTGCTGAAATAACACGCCAACTTCCGCAGGCTATGCAGGAGAAAGGTTACGAGATCCGTATCCTTATGCCGCGTTTTGGTAATATTAATGAGCGCAGGAACAGACTTCATGAAGTGATCCGTTTATCGGGTATGAACATCATTATCAACGATAATGATAACCCGCTGATCATTAAAGTAGCATCTATCCCGGCGGCGCGCATGCAAGTATATTTTTTAGATAATGAAGAATATTTTCAGCGTAAACATGTGTTTGGTGATAAAGACGGTAAATTTTACGCCGATAATGATGAGCGGATGATTTTCTTTTGCAAAGGTGCATTGGAAACTGTAAAAAAATTAGGGTGGGCTCCTGATATTATTCACTGCCATGGTTGGCTTAGTGCATTGGTGCCTGCTTATTTAAAAACTACTTATAAAGACGATCCTACATTCAAAAACTCAAAGATCATTTACTCTATCTACGAAAATGATTTTAAAGAGAAAATGAATGGCGATTTTGTGCGTAAGGCTATCATGAACAACATGACCGAACAGCACGTTGACGCTTACAAAGAAGGTACAAATTCTGCCTTATATGCAGGTGCCATTCAATACTCAGACGGAATAGTTTTGGGTAGCGAGAATATAGATGCAGATGTGTTAAATAATGTTAAAAACAGCAATAAATCGGTTTTAGAATTTGATTCTACCGCAGATTTCGAAAATTATTACAATTTTTACGACGAAATTACCAACGATGAATTGGTGCATGTTGCTTAATCTTTAATATTATATATGAAATTTTTAAGATTAGACTTATTGACGCTGTTAATAAGTCTTTTTATTTTTAATAGTTGTAAACGACAAGATGGGATCGGTTTAGGTATTGACTCTTCAAATCAGATCAACGGAAGTTTAATTGTTGATTCCAACGTTATTGTTAATACTGTTGTTGAAGACTCTGTAGTTACATCGGCGCTTGCAAAAACACCGCTTGCTAACTTTACCGACCCTGAATTTGGAACAACAAAATCAAATTTGGCCCTTGCCCTTTCATTACCAAATAATGCGGCATATACTGTGCCACCGGGTACATTAACTATTGACTCTGCTGTATTGGTATTACGATATGCCGATGGTTTTTATGGTGATTCTGTTGCTACCCGTTACGTAGCAAATGTTTACCAGCTACAGGAAAAAGCCAATAACCAAACTTATTATAACACCAAACACTGGCAGGCTAATTTAGGCAATTTATTGGGTACAAAAACATTTACAGCCCGTACACATGATAGCGTAACCATTACTAACATCAGGGATGCAAAGGTTGATACTGTGCAAAAGGTTGGTCCGCAGTTGCGTATTCCATTCAGCAAGAAGTTTATTTATGATAATCTGTTGAATGCAACTGGTTCGCAGCTGGCTTCAACGCTGCTTTTCCAAAATGCAGTGAAGGGTTTATATGTTATGTTAGATAAAACCCAGGCTTCCAATGCCGGGGGTATTTTACAGCTTGCACTTGACTCATCACGCATAGATGTGTTTTATAAAGCTGTAAATGGTGCAACCATTGATACCGCTACGGTGACGTTGCCTTTTTCATCGCACAGTGCCGAGATAACACATACTTATACTTCAACCATTCAGGCTGCGCTAAACGACAAAACAAATTCACAAAACACTTTTTATTTGCAAGGGCTTGCAGGTTTAAGAGCCAAAGTGAGTTTCCCGGATCTGAGTAAATTGCCTGATTCTATTGTACTGAACAGGGCCGAACTGGTGATCACACCAGTGCCAAACTCAGGTATACCTTATGCTCCATTGCCAAAACTTACCATGTACCAGTTAGATATAGCCAAGCAGCGTACCCTTATTCAGGATGCTTCACCAACCGATGCGCGTGCCCAGGCAGGTGTATTTGGCGGGGGATATAGTAAAACAAAAAAAGAATATCATTTTATAGTGACAGCTTACATCCAGGATCTGTTACTTAAAAAAACAATTGATTACGGAACGTATGTAGCACCTGTTGATACAACAGAGGTTAATAGTCAAACAGGTTCTACTAATATTAGTCCAACCGCACAGGTTGCAGCCCGTACCGTAGCGGTTGGAAGCGATAAAACTTCACCTTATAAAATCAAGCTGAATATCATTTATACCAAGATCCGTAAGTAAACGAATCTCTGATTAGATAAAAAGAATCCCCGATAAGGGGATTTTTTATTTAAGCTATTTATACTTCTTAAAATTTGTTTTTAAGTAATTAAAAACGTCCTTCTTTTCTAAAAAAATCAAAATAATTAGCTATGATTTATGTTATATAGCTAATTATTTTTGCTCCATTTACATTTTAATAAATTTATTATGTGCGGAATTGTAGGTTATATAGGTTACCGGGATGCTTATCCAATAGTTATTAAAGGACTTCACCGTTTAGAATATCGGGGCTATGACAGCGCCGGTGTGGCTTTATTAGATAAAGAACTGAAGGTTTATAAAAAGGCAGGCAAGGTTGATGATCTTGAAAAGTTTGTTAAAGACATTGACCTGAAAGGATCAATAGGGATAGGGCATACCCGCTGGGCAACACATGGCGAGCCAAGCGACCGCAATTCGCACCCGCACTCGTCTGGCGACCGTAAGTTAACCATTATTCATAATGGCATTATTGAAAACTACGGTATTATTAAAGAAACCCTGCTGGCTAAAGGCCACGTTTTTAAAAGCGATACGGATACAGAAGTTTTAATTCACCTGATAGAGGATATACAGCAGCAGGGCGGCCTGGATCTGCGCGATGCTGTGAGGGTAGCTTTAAATAAGGTGATAGGCGCTTATGCCATTGTGATCATGAGCGCTGACGAGCCAGATGAGCTCATAGCTGCCCGTAAAGGCAGCCCAATGGTAATTGGTGTAGGTAAGGGCGAATATTTTATTGCATCAGATGCCACACCTATTGTGGAGTACACTAAAAATGTGATCTATCTAAATGATAACGAAATTGCGTTTATAAACCGTAATAACCTGCTGATCAAAAATATTGACAACTCGGTTCAAACCCCATACATACAGGAGCTTGACCTGAAGCTGGAGATGCTTGAAAAAGGCGGTTATGACCACTTTATGCTCAAAGAGATATATGAGCAACCCCGTTCCATTCGTGATTGCCTGCGTGGCCGTATTTACCCGCAGCAGGGTAAGGTACAGCTGGGGGGGATAAAGGAGTATACTGAAAAACTAAAAAATGTTGACCGTATTATCATCATTGCCTGCGGTACCTCATGGCACGCGGGCTTGGTTGGCGAATATCTGATTGAAGAATATGCCCGTGTACCGGTTGAGGTGGAATACGCTTCTGAGTTCAGGTATCGCAACCCTATCATTACAGAAAAGGACCTGGTAATAGCCATCTCACAATCGGGCGAAACCGCGGATACTATGGCGGCTATTGAACTGGCAAAGGAAAAAGGCGCTACTATTTTTGGTATTTGTAATGTAGTGGGTGCGTCCATACCGCGTACTACACATGCCGGGGTATATACCCACGCCGGCCCCGAAATTGGTGTAGCATCAACAAAGGCATTTACCGCCCAGGTTAGCGTGCTAACACTTATTGCCTTTTACATTGCGCAGCAACGCGGTAAAATAACACAAGGCAAACTGGTGGAGTATTTGACCGAGCTGAACGAGATCCCGCAACTGGTGGAACAGGCTTTAAAATCAAATGACCATATTAAAGAAATTGCCGCGAAATTCAAGGATTCAACAAATTGCCTGTTCCTGGGCAGGGGGAGTTCGTTCCCAGTGGCGCTTGAGGGAGCTTTAAAGCTTAAGGAGATATCCTATATTCATGCCGAGGGTTATCCTGCCGCCGAAATGAAACACGGCCCTATTGCCTTAATTGATGACGATATGCCGGTAGTGGTTATTGCAACCCAGCATTCCTCGTACGAAAAAGTGATCAGTAATATACAGGAAGTAAAAGCACGTAAGGGGCATGTAATAGCCATTGTTACCGAAGGTGATACCGAAGTACGGAACATGGCCGATTATGTGATTGAGATACCTCAAACCAATGAGGCGTTTGTGCCGTTGGTGGCTACTATACCACTGCAATTATTGGCTTACCATATAGCCGTAATGCGTGGCTGTAACGTTGACCAGCCGCGTAACCTGGCTAAGTCTGTTACGGTTGAGTAAGTTCTAAGTCAAAAGTTTTAAGTCCTAAGCCGGCAGTATTTTTAATACAACTGCAGACTTAGGACTTAAAACTTTTGACTTAATACTTTATACCGAAGCCGGCATTTGTTTCATGGTTTCATTCAGATCAAGTTCCAGGCCTTTGGCAATTGCCATACCTAAATTAATATCGGCCCTGAACCAATGGCATAGTTGGCGGTTAACTATCTGATCTTTTTTAGGGCCATCAATACCACTCATAGAATTCACAATATTAGTGATCAGGTCATGTTTTGCCTGTCCATCCATTAAACGGTATAAATTACCCGGTTGGGTGTAATGATCGTTTTCGCCTTCGGCGTTGCGGTCATACCAGTCGCCTACAGAGCTGCCAAAATCCCAGGCCGGTTGTTTATAGCTTTGATCAACTTCAATATCATCAAAACTATTAGGGAAATAGTTAGGATTTGAACCCTGGTTGCCATCCACACGCATTTGGCCATCCCTTTCGTAATTACTTACCAGATACGGGCATTTATTTACAGGGATCTGTTCATAATTACCCCCTAAACGGTAACGGTGCGCATCAGGATATGACAAGATGCGGCCCTGCAGCATTTTATCGGGCGAGTAGCCAACACCATCAACAACATGTGCCGGTGCAAAAGCAGCCTGTTCCACATGGGCAAAATAATTGTCGGGGTTTTCATTAAGCTCCAATATACCAACATCAATTAACGGATAATCGGCATGTGGCCATACTTTGGTAAGGTCAAACGGGTTAATGTGATATGTTTTGGCGTCAGCCTCAGGCATTACCTGAATTTTCAGGGCCCATTTCGGAAAATCGCCATTGTCAATAGCGGTTAACAGGTCATGTTGTGCAAAATCAGGGTTTTTACCACGCATTTCACCGGCTTCCGCGTCGGTAAAGTTTTTAATGCCCTGCTGGGTTTTAAAGTGGAATTTTACCCAGAATCTTTCATTCTGCGCATTGATGAACGAGAAAGTGTGGCTGCCAAAACCATCCATATGGCGATAACCGTAAGGCGTTCCCCTGTCGCTCATCAGTATGGTTACCTGGTGCAGGCTTTCAGGGTTTAATGACCAAAAATCCCACATCATGGTAGCGCTTTTACAGTTGGTATAGGGGTCGCGTTTTTGGGTGTGAATAAAGTCACCAAATTTCTTTGGGTCCTTTATAAAAAACACTGGTGTGTTGTTACCTACCAGGTCCCAGTTACCGTCTTCTGTATAAAATTTTAGGGCAAACCCTCTTGGGTCGCGCTCCGTATCAGCCGATCCTTTTTCGCCACCTACGGTCGAGAAACGTAAAAATGCCTTGGTTTCTTTACCTATCGTATTAAATATTTTGGCACGGGTGTATTTTGAAATATCATGGGTGATGGTTAGTTTACCATAAGCGCCTGATCCTTTTGCATGTACCACACGTTCCGGTATACGTTCACGATTAAAATGAGCCATTTTTTCGTGAAGTATAAAGTCTTGTAACAAGATCGGTCCTCTTGGTCCGGCAGTTTGTGAGTTTTCATTTTCCACATAGGGGATACCGGATGCAGTAGTCAGCTTTTTTTTATTGGTTTCCATATCAAGTTGGTTTTGTTAGTTCAAACTTCATTATAATATTTCAATAGAAAAAATCAATAATTGTTATATTTGAATAGAATTTATCTATATGACAATTACCCAGCTTGAATATATTGTAGCCGTTGATACCTACCGGAGTTTTGTATTAGCCGCCGAAAAATGCTTTGTTACGCAGCCAACACTGAGTATGCAGGTACAAAAGCTGGAAGATACGCTTGGTGTAAAACTTTTTGACCGTAGCAAGCAACCTGTAACACCTACCGAAATTGGTATCGAAATAATTACGCAGGCTCGTATCATGCTGTCGGAAAGTGAAAAAATAAAGGAAATTATTACCGATAGGCAAAAAGAATTATCCGGCGAATTAAGGGTGGGCATTATTCCTACCGTATCTCCTTATATTTTACCCAAAATTATCCGTGGTTTTATTGAAAAGTTTCCGCAGGTTAAGTTGATAGTTTGGGAGCAAACTACCGAGGAAATTGTGCAGCAGCTAAAATTGGGAATGATAGACTGCGGCATCATGTCGACCCCGCTGCATGAAAGCACCTTAACCGAGATCCCTGTTTTTTACGAGAACTTTGTGGCCTACGTATCTAAAAATAGCAAACTTTCAAAAAAGAAAAATATCAACCCCGAGGATATTGATATGGAAGAGATTTGGGTGCTTAACGAGGGGCATTGTATGCGCGAGCAGGTTTTAAACATTTGCCAGCGCCGTAAATCAACCAAAGGATTTTTGCATTTTGAGTATAATACCGGGAGTGTTGAAACTCTGAAACGGATGGTTGACCAGAATAACGGCGCCACCATATTGCCTGAACTTGCCCTGGCCGAACTAAGCGACAAACAATTGGACAGGGTGCGTTATTTTAAATCGCCCGAACCTGCCCGCGAGGTAAGCATTGTGATACAGCGTAACTTTTTAAAACGCCGCATGATTGAGGCCCTCAAAAATGAGATACTTGAATTTGTACCCAAACGAATGAAAAGTAAGAAAAAGAAAGAAGTGATTGATATTTGATACAACAATCCGGGCATTGTTTATATAAGTTAAGTTGCTCCGTTAGGAGCTACCTATAAATATATCATTGCGAGCGCAGCGTGGCAATCTCATAGGATAAGTAACAAACTTTGCTTGTGCAACCTTCGTCGTGAGATTGCCACGCTGCGCTCGCAATGACACCATATAGATAACGTCAAGCTTAGCACTAATGGAGGTAATTCTCCCCAGGGTTTTCTCACTAAACCTCATTATTATTTATAATTATTCTAAATAATTTGGATTGTAAGGCTTTGTATTTTATTTTTGACCATTATTTGTAATTAGTCTAAATAAAATGGAACAACCCCAACTCTCTTTTCACAAAATATTTTCTTTTCTCTCCCTCTTAATTTTATTATCCTTTAGTTCAAATTTCGCTGCGGCGCAACAAATACGCGGTATTGTTAAAGGTCACGTTAAAATTTATAATGACGGCCCGGCCGAAAACGTTTCGGTTACTTTAAAGGGCACCAAGTATGGAACAATTACCGACGCGAATGGCGATTTTAGTTTGCGGGTACCTCAGGGAAAGTACACCCTTGTTATCAGTCACGTTAGTCAAAAGGCACAGGAAGCACAGGTTGAAGTAATGGCGGGCCATCCGGCTGTTGCCAATTTTACGCTGGCCGAAAATGCGAACCAGTTAAATGAAGTGGCCATATCTGGTAAAAGGCAAAAATATAAAGTAGATGCCCCTTCAAATAGCTTGCGGTTGGATGAGCCATTATTGCAGATTCCTCAAAATATTCAGGTAGTTACATCACAAGTATTGGCCGATCAGCAGGTGATCAGCATGAGCGATGGCTTGATACGTAACGTGAGCGGTGCAGTAAGATTAGAGCATTGGGGCGATATGTATACTAATATTACCATGCGCGGTTCGCAGATACAGGCATTCAGGAACGGCTTTAACGTAGTAAGTTCATACTGGGGCCCGCTTACCGAAGACATGAGCTTTGTTGATCATATTGAATTTGTAAAAGGCCCTGCAGGCTTTATGTTGTCTAACGGCGACCCAAGTGGATTATACAATGTGGTTACTAAAAAGCCTACCGGCCAAACAAAAGGCGAAGTTAGCTTTACCACCGGCAGTTTCAATTTGAACCGCGCAACGCTTGATCTTGACGGGAAGCTGAGCAAGGATGGAAAACTGCTGTATCGCTTAAACTTATCTGCACAAAACAAAGGCTCATTCCGTGCTAATGAGTTTAATGACCGTTATGCCATTGCGCCGGTGATTTCTTACCAAATTGACGATAAAACCAAGCTGACGGCCGAGTATGTTTATCAGCGCGCGCATATGTCTGACGTTGGTTCATACTACGTATTCAGCCCTAAAGGCTATGCTGTGCTTCCGCGTAACTTTACCCAGTTACCGGCAGGCCTGCCTCCAACCAATATTAATGATCATAGCTTTAGTTTGAACCTGCAGCACCAGTTAGCTGATAACTGGAAATTGACTGCGCAGGCGGCGCGTTACAGCTCTTCGCAACTCGGCACCTCTATGTGGGCCGACACCGTATTTGCCGACGGCCGGTATGTGCGCAACGCAGGTATTTGGGAAGCACAAAGCACAATGTCATTAGCCCAGGTATTTTTAAATGGCAAGGTAACTACCGGTGGCATAGTTCATAAAATTTTAGGGGGCATTGATATGGCAGACAAAAAATATATTGCCGATTATGCTCAAACTAAATCGCTTGATACCAAAGAAACACCTTTTAATCCTTATGAAGAAGGCATCCCTACATTAAACAACCCTGCAAATGGTTACCCTACGTTTGACCGTACCTTAAATTTAGAGGCGCGTGCAGCAGCAGGATTTGGTCTGATCAACTCACGCTATTCAAGCTTCTATGTGCAAGACGAACTTGGCTTTTTTGATAACAGAGTTAGATTAACATTGGCAGGCCGTTATACCTCCATACAAATGTCAGACTTTAACACTCCGGAAGAAGCTAAGCATTTTACCCCGCGTGTTGGCCTGAGCGTATCCATAGACAATCAAACTTCGGTTTATGGTTTACGCGACCAGACATTTTTACCACAGGCAGGCAGGGTTAGCGTTGGTAAATTACAGCCATTAACCGGTACCAACACCGAGTTTGGTATTAAAAAAGATTGGGCCGATGGCAAATGGAACACTACGCTTTCGGTATACCGCATCTTAAGAAATAACGAGTTAACTGCCGACCCCAATGCTGCTCCTAACTCAGGGTTAAGTATCATATTTGGTCAAAAAAAATCTCAGGGTTTGGAGTTTGACCTGCGTGGTGAAGTGCTACCCGGTTTGAACCTGACTGCAAACTACGCATACACCGATTCAAAAGTGAGCAAAGTAAATCCCGACCTTGCCGCATCTCCAGATAATGCTATTAAAGTAGGTGATGTGGTTCCCGGTTACTCAAAACATGTTGCTAACGCCTGGTTAAGCTATAAATTAAGTAGTGGTGGACTAAAAGGTACCGGCATTTCTTTGGGCGGAACTTATCTTGCCGGCCGGCAGACAGATACCTGGAGCGTTGGCCTGGAAAAGTTGCCCAACTACTTTAAAATGGATGCTGGCCTATTTTGGGAAGGTGCGAAAATGCGCATTACCGGCAACGTATTTAATGTGCTTGACAAATATACTTACAGCGGTTCCTATTATTCTTTCCTGAACGCTTATTACTGGCAGGCAGATGCACCGCGCAATTTCCGTTTGAGTATTGCTTACCGATTTTAATAATGACGAGGTTTAAGAAAGTCATATTATTCTGTCATCGCTGGCTCGGGTTTATATCCGGGCTGGTGGTGTTTATTGTGAGTATTACCGGCTGTATATTTTGTTTTCAGGATGAGATACAGGATCTTATACATGATTACCGCAAGGTTGAAGTACAGTACAAAGCCTACCTTGATCCATCAGTTTTAAAAGCCGAAGCGCTTAAGGGCCGGAAAGGGGCATCGGCCACTTATATGTACTATTATGGAGTGAACAGGCCTGCTGCCGTACTGGTCAATTTGCCTAAGGACGAAATGTTGTATGTGTATTTAAACCCTTACACTGGCAAAATAACCCATACCGAGAACCCGGCGAAAAACTTTTTTATTATTGTAGAGTATATTCACCTGTACCTGCTGCTACCTGCCAATATTGGTAGTTTGGTGGTGGGCATATCAGTTATCATATTTATGGTGATCATGATCACCGGCCTCATACTCTGGTGGCCCAAACGCAAAAGCGATCGTAAACGCAGCTTTAATATTAAATGGAACGGTCGCTGGCGCAGGGTAAATTACGATCTGCATAATGTACTGGGCTTTTATGCTACCTCCGTAGCCATTATACTGGCTATAACGGGCTTGTCGATGGTTTTTGAATCGGTAAGGGAGGGAATTTATATCACTGCTAATCTGGGCCGGTCATATCCATCAGAAAAAGAAGTGCTGAAGTCTGATTCGCTTTTGAAAGGGAAAGTAAAAAATGGTTTTGTGATAGATAAAGCTTTTGCAATTGCGCAGGTGCAGTCGCCCAAAGCCGAGATGTTTCTTATTAATGACGATGCTACTGCCGCCGGTACGGTTGGGATAAATGCTTACGCCCAAACCCTGCATTATTATAATAGCGACGAATACATTTTTGAAAAATATACAGGCAAACTACTAAAGCAAACACCTAATGAAAAGAAAAGTCCCGGCCTGAAAATGAACGAGATGAATTATGATCTGCATGTGGGCCAAATAGGTGGACTTACCACCAAGATCATCGCTTTTTTAGCCAGTTTGATCTGTGCCTCGCTGCCCATAACAGGGTTTATCATTTGGCTGGGCAAGCGTAAAAAGTCAAAATCAAAAAAAGTAAAAGAGGTGGTGCACAGAAGGGTGCATAAACAGCATTTGACATAGCTTATAAAATTTGTCATGCTGAACGCAGTGAAGCATCTATATTTCCTTCCACACGTCGCAATTGTAAAGGTCAGATAATTCGAGGACAAGAATAGCTAAATTAAGAGCTATGCGCATCAACACGAACGACCTCACCCTGAAACGGAATTACTTGCAGACCTATCGTTTTCTAATAAAGGATTATGAGCAGGTCAAGCAAGGGCTTCATCCAAGCTTTAAACTGGCCAAAGAGTTCTATGAGTTTCATCACACCGACCGCCGAAGCTTCCTGAAGTATTACAACCGGTATAAACAATCCGGTAACGAAGAAG